>NZ_JBHSEW010000003.1:0-245848 GCF_042654765.1 Comamonas nitrativorans
TGGGCAAGACCAAGCTGGCCGCCAACTACATGCAGCGCAGGAACGAAGCCGCCGTCCAGGCCCAACGCAAAAGCACCCTGTGGTCGCTGGGCGTGTCCCACCCCCTGACCACCGCCGTGACGCTGGAGGCCCAGTACTACGACTTCGATTACAAAAACAGCGCCGACGGTGCCCAGATGCTGGTACTGCGCGGCACCTATGCCTTCTCCAGGCGCACGGCCGCCTACACCACGGTGGGCTTCATGCGCAACGATGGCAAGGCCCGGTTCTCGCCCTCGGTGGGTGCCAGCAACACGGCCCTGGCGCCCCTGGCCGGACGCAATCAAACCGGCCTGATGGTCGGTTTGCGCCACGCGTTTTGAGAACCTGTTCAGACCCTTTCTTCCGGAGCAACCATGAGCAACCGTTTCAAGAAAAAAGTAGCCGTCATCACCGGTGCCGCCCAAGGCATCGGCAAGCGCGTGGCCGAAAAAATGGCCAAGGAAAAAGGCACCCTGGTGCTGGTGGACCGTTCGGAACTGGTTCACGACGTGGCCAAGGAAATCACCAGCACCACCAAGATGGAGGTGCTCAGCCTGACTGCCGATCTGGAAAAGTTTGCCGAATGCCAGCGCGTCATGGATGCCGCCGTGGAAAAGTTGGGGCGCATCGACATCCTCATCAACAACGTGGGCGGCACCATCTGGACCAAGCCCTTCGAGCACTACGCCGAGGCCGAGATCGAGGCCGAAGTGCGCCGCTCACTCTTTCCCACGCTGTGGTGCTGCCGCGCCGCCATCACGCATATGCTGGCCAACGGCAAGGGCAGCATCGTCAATGTCTCGTCGATCGCCACGCGCGGCGTCAACCGCGTGCCCTACGGCGCGGCCAAAGGGGGTGTCAATGCCCTGACCGCCTGCCTGGCCTTTGAAAACGGCGAGCGTGGCATCCGCGTCAACGCCACCGCCCCCGGTGCCACCGAAGCACCCCCACGCCTGATCCCGCGCAACACCGCCCAGCCCAGCGAGCAGGAAAAAACCTGGTACCAGCAGATCTACACCCAGTCGGTCGATAGCAGCCTGATGAAGCGCTACGGCACGCTGGACGAACAGGCCGACCCCATCCTGTTCCTGGCCTCGGACGATGCCGCCTACATCACCGGCACCGTGCTGCCGGTGGGCGGTGGCGACCAGGGCTAAGAACCTGTTCACGATCTCCACGCGGGTGTGCCGTCGCGACCTCGGGCGCTCTGCGTCGTTGCAAATCCTCGCCATAGCACCGCTATGGCTGCGGTCTGCGCCTAGCAGATCATCCCGATCCGCTTCCCGCACCCCTTCGCGCCGAGATCGTGAACAGGTTCTAAGTAGCGCAGCAGCAGATCGTCGTCGCTCTTAATAAGAGAGCTTTTTACGCTCATTGAAAAAGGGTTTCATGCACTTTAGTACCTGAAACCCTTTTTGCATGATCGGGTACAGCTATCTTTATAGCTTGATACCGGACTGGATCACACGCAGCACTTCCGCCCCATAGGCTTCGAGCTTTTTCGCGCCGATGCCGCTGATGCCTTGCAAGGCTTGCAGCGATGGCGGGTTCTGCTCGGCAATGGCCGCCAGCGTGGCGTCGTGGAAGATGACGTAGGCGGGCAGGTCGTGCGCCTTGGCCACTTCGCTGCGCCAGGCTTTGAGGTTGATGAAGCGGGCCTGCGCATCCGGCCCCAGGTCTTGCGCGGCGACGTTGGCCGGCGTGCCCTTGGGGCGGCGCGTGCGGGCGGCGGCCACGCTTTCGCG
Source organism: Comamonas nitrativorans (assembly GCF_042654765.1). Taxonomy (NCBI): domain Bacteria; kingdom Pseudomonadati; phylum Pseudomonadota; class Betaproteobacteria; order Burkholderiales; family Comamonadaceae; genus Comamonas; species Comamonas nitrativorans. The sequence continues at coordinate 1,767 of NZ_JBHSEW010000003.1, forward strand.
CAGCAGCACCTGCATCTGGCCTTGCAGCACGGCGCGGGAGGCGTCGGTCAGCACCAGCGTGTCGAACACATGGCCGCTGTTGTCGCTGGTGACTTTGTGCAGGCCCAGCGCCCCGGTAGCCAGCAACTGGCGCATCACGGCCCGCAGTTGCGCCTCGGAGTACTGCGCCCCGACGCCGAAGGTGGACAGCCCATCGTGCCCGTACTGGCGCACCTTGTCCGAATCCTTGCCGCGCAGCACGTCCATGATGTGGCCCGCGCCAAAGGTCAAGGCGCTTTTCTGATGCACACGGTAGATGGTGGAGAGCAGTTTGCGGGCCGCATCCGTGCCGTCCCACACCGCCGGAGGCTGCAGGCAGTTGTCGCAATTGCCGCAGGGGCCGCTGGCCTCGCCGAAGTAGGCCAGCAGGCGCTGGCGGCGGCAGTCGGTGGCTTCGGCCAGGGTGAGCAGGGCGTCCAGCTTGCCGCGCAGCACGATCTTGAAGGCTTCCTCGGCCTCGCCCTCGTCGATCATGCGGCGCTGGTTCACCACGTCGGACAGGCCGTAGGCCATCCACGCCTGCGCAGGCAGGCCGTCGCGCCCGGCACGGCCCGTTTCCTGGTAGTAGCTTTCGATGTTTTTCGGCATGTCGACGTGGGCGACGAAGCGCACGTCCGGCTTGTCGATGCCCATGCCGAAGGCGATGGTGGCCACCATGACCACGCCTTCTTCGCGCAGAAAGCGGTGCTGGTTGCCAGCCCGCACGTCCGGCGGCAATCCGGCGTGGTACGGCAGGGCGTGGATGCCTTCGCGTTGCAGCTTCTCGGCCAGCTCCTCCACGCGGCGGCGCGACTGGGCGTAGACCACCCCGGCATCGCCCGCGTGTTCGTGCTGGATGAAGCGCAGCAGTTGCGCAAAGGCGTCCTTCTTCTCGACGATGCGGTAGCGGATGTTGGGCCGGTCAAAGCTGCTGATGAACTGCTGGGCGTTCTGCAGGTGCAGGCCCTGCACCATGTCGGCGCGGGTCAGGTCGTCGGCGGTGGCGGTCAGCGCCAGGCGCGGCACGCCCGCGTAGCGCTCGTGCAGCAGGGCCAGCTGGCGGTATTCGGGGCGGAAGTCGTGGCCCCACTGGCTGACGCAGTGCGCCTCGTCGATGGCAAACAGCGCCAGTTGCCCCTGGGCGTACAAGGCGTCCAGCAGGCCCAGAAAGCGCGGCGTGACCAGCCGCTCCGGCGCGACGTAGAGCAGGGTGATCTGCCCGCTTTGCAAGCGCCATTCCACCTCCTGCGCCTGCTCGTAACCCAGGGACGAGTTGAGGAAGGCCGCCTCCACCCCCGCCTCGTGCAGCGCCCCCACCTGGTCGTGCATCAGCGCGATCAGCGGCGAGACGACGATGGTGCAGCCGTGCCCCTGTTGCTGACGCACGATGGCCGGAATCTGGTAGCACAGGCTTTTGCCCCCGCCCGTGGGCATCAGCACCAGCGCATCGCCCCCGGCAGTGACGTGTTCGACGATGGCCTGCTGCGGCCCGCGAAAACTGTCGTAGCCAAAAACTTCTTGTAGAACGGAGCGAGGGGTGGGGGACAAAAGACATCCTTTGCGGGAGACGGTCCGCGTTTATCTTGGGCGTGAGGGGGAGCGTAGGGGGTATATTTTCCCCCTGGATGAAGTTCTCCGGCGCCAGTCAGCCGTCCGGTCAAAACAAGAAAGCAAGAAAGGAAAACAGCCATGCACAAAAAACACTATTTATTGGCGCTTGCTCTATGCACGGCATGCCCGTGGAGTTTCGCGCAAAACCCGCCGGATCGGGACAGCCGCAGCCTCTATCTGCAAGCCGGGGTGGCCAACCACAGCGCCCACAGCACCACCGTCGGGGTGACCCTGCCGTGGAACGGGTCGTATGCCCTGGGCAGCGGGGCCGTTACCGGGCAGTGGGACGTGTCGCTGGGTTATGTCTCCGCACGTCCGCAGAACCAGGGCCGGCGCGGCCTGACGGCCCTGGGCGGCGGCATCAACCTGCGCTGGCGGGCCCGCCAGGGCGCATCGCCCTGGTTCGTCGAAGCGGGCACCGGCGTGGTGCTGCACAGCCGCCATTACGCCAGCGACGACAAGTATTTCAGCACCCGCTACAACTTCTCCTCGCACCTGGGCATCGGGCGCAATTTCGGCCCCCAGGGCCGCCACGCGCTGGCGCTGCGCGTGCAGCACGTTTCCAACGCCGGGCTGAAAAAACCCAATCCGGGGGACAACTTCCTGCTGGTACGGTATTCGGTGGGGTTCTGAAAAGAGAGCTGTTTTCGCTTATTCTTATTGGATTTCAGATAGTTTCTCACCTGAAATCCTTTATATACCAGCGGTAACAGCTACCATAATTAACTATTTAGATTGCTGGAACCGGAACGCACAACAAAAAACCCGCTGGCCTGAAAAGGCAGCGGGTTTTTAACGGTGTGTGGTGCCCATGGGCAGGATCGAACTGCCGACCTCTCCCTTACCAAGGGAGTGCTCTACCACTGAGCCACATGGGCGAAACCCGCGATTCTATACCAGATTGGCGCACTGGTGTTAGTACTTGGCCTAGGCCATACTTGCCACCCCGATCTGGCGCATGGCGGCGGTGGCGGCGGCAGGAATCCGCTGTAATAGTAAAAGCTAACTTCTGGACGTATCTTTATGGCAAAAACCTCGCTGGACAAATCGAAAATCAAGATTCTGCTGTTCGAAGGCATTCACGAATCGGCAGTGCAGACCTTCAAGAATGCAGGCTACAGCAACGTGGAGCTGCTGGCGCACGCGCTGGAAGGCGATGAACTGAAACAGAAAATCGCCGACGTGCATTTTGTCGGCGTGCGCTCGCGCACCCGGCTCACGCGCGAAGTGCTGGACGCGGCAAACAAGCTGGTCGGCATCGGGTGCTTCTGCATCGGCACCAACCAGGTCGATCTGGTGGCGGCGCAGGAAAAAGGCATCGTCGTCTTCAACGCACCGTATTCCAACACCCGTTCGGTGGCCGAGCTGGTGCTGGCCGAAGCCATCCTGCTGCTGCGCGGCATTCCGCAGAAGAACGCCGTCGCCCACCGGGGCGGGTGGCTCAAATCCGCCGACAACGCCTTTGAAATCCGCGGCAAGACGCTGGGCATCGTCGGCTACGGCTCGATCGGCACCCAGCTGTCGGTGCTGGCCGAAGGGCTGGGGATGCACGTCATTTTTCACGACGTGGTGGCCAAGCTGCCCCTGGGCAATGCCCACCAGGCAGCATCGCTGGAAGACCTGCTTTCGCGCAGCGACATCGTCACCCTGCATGTGCCGGAGCTGCCCTCCACCCAATGGATGATGGGGGAAAAGGAATTTGCCGCGATGAAGCCCGGCAGCATCTTCATCAATGCCGCCCGGGGCACCGTGGTGGTGATCGACGAGCTGGTGAAAACGCTGAAAAGCGGCAAGCTGCTCGGCGCGGCGGTGGATGTGTTTCCGGTCGAACCCAAGGGCAACAAGGATGAATTCATCTCCCCCCTGCGCGGGCTGGACAACGTCATCCTGACGCCGCACATCGGCGGCTCGACCATGGAGGCGCAGGCCAACATCGGCCTGGAAGTGGCCGACAAGCTGGTGCGCTACAGCGACAACGGCACCACCATTTCGGCGGTGAATTTCCCCGAAGTGGCGCTGCCCGAACACCCCGGCCAGAACCGCATCCTGCACGTCCACCACAACGTGCCGGGCGTGCTGTCGGCCATCAACCAGGTGTTTGCCGAGAACGGCATCAACGTGGCGGGCCAGTACCTGCGCACCCACGAAAAACTCGGTTACGTCGTGATCGACCTGGAACCCGGCTCTTCCGCCCTGGCGCTGGAGAAGCTGGCGCAAATCCCGGGCACGGTACGCTGCCGGGTGCTGTTCTGAACAAGGTGTGACGCATTGCTGTGAGCGACATTCTTCCGCCCAGCAATCCAGCGGCCACGGGGGCGCAGCCCGTGGCCGCTGCCGTTTCCGGCCCCGGCCCGGCCAATGCCGGGGCTGGCAGTGCATCGGCAACCACGGCTGGCTCCGCCGCCACCACGGGCGCAAACGCCAGTTTTTCTGCACAAGCCCAGGCCCAGGGGGCCGTCCGTCCGGAGTCCGCACCGCCCGCCAATGCCGCAGCAGCAGTAGCCCCAGCTGCGCCCGCCAGCCAGGTGGCCCAAGCCGCCCAGGTGGCCGTGGCCGCTGCCCAGGCGGCGCTGGCCAGTTCGGTCAATCTTTCGCCCCAGGCCCAGCAGGCCGTGCGGGTCGAGGCTTTCACCCAACTGGTCGCGCAACTGGTGCAGCAGATCGGGGGCACCCAGCTTGCCGCGACGGCCTGGCCCGCCAATGGCGTGCCGCCGGCGGTGCTGGCGCTGCTCTCCGGTCTGGTGCAGCAGGGCACTGCCGGGCAGGCGCTGCCGCAGCAATTGGTCAGCGCCCAAGCCTGGCCACAGAATCTGCTCCAGGCCGTGCTGCAACAGGCGGGCCAGACCGCCAGTCCATCCGCCCTGGCCGCATCGGGCAACGCGCCTGCGGGGGCGACAAGGCCGGCGGCCATCCCGATTCCCGCGTTGCAGAACTGGTTGGTATTGCAGGGCAGCATCCAGGCCCAGGACGGCACCCGGGGCATGAGTCTGACGTTGAAAGTCCCCGCTGCCTGGGCACAGGCCCAGGCAGCCCTGGGGGCTGCGCTGCCGGGTGCAGGGGACAGGGCCGCTGCCGGTGCAGGCTCTGCCATGGCGCTGGGCTTTGCGGCAACCCCGAGCGGCACGGGAATCGGCGGGGCGCTGCCGGGGCTGCAACTGGCCTTTGCGGGCAGTGTCCAGCAGCTCGCCAGCACCGCCTTCGGACTGGTGTTGCAGCCGCAGGCGCTGCCCGGAACGCCCCAGTCCATGCAGGCCCAACTGCAAATGCTGCGCACCAGCGCCATCCTGCAACTGGAATTGCAGCCCCTGCCCACCCAGGCGGCACAACAAGCCGTGCAGGCCGTTGCCGCCTACACCCCGGCCCAGCTGCTGCCGCAGGAATGGCAAGCCTGGCTGCAAGGCCGTGCCACCGACCCCTGGGTGCAGATGGCCCAGTTGCACGCCAGCGGCCAGCAGCCGCGCCAGCACCAACATGCCGGAGAACAGGCCGGCCTGTGCGTGGTGGAAGGCTGCCAGTACCTGGGCCGTGCCGTCTGCGCCCAACCGTTTTGCGCAGAGATGAACTACCTGTGGTCGGTCGCCAGGGCGCAGAGCCGCATCTAGACCCCATCCATTGATCGCTGGTATGGCACCCCGTTAGGCGCAGCGCGTCTGTGCACCCGGAAAGTTCTACGAAAACAAGTAAAGTTGAGTAAAGATAAGAATATAAATGAAAACAATACTCATTTATATTGCTAATATTTGTTCCGGCCTTCTTTCGAACCTGCGCAATGGCGGTTGCTGCTGTTGTGCGTCACCTTTTCCCAGATAAAGTATGGACAGACACCAAAGCACCGCGGGCAAGTTGCTGCCGCGCACCGTGGATGGCTCCCCCTTGATGATGACGGCCGTGGCATTGCTTGCCGCGACCGCGTTTGCAGCACCGGCACTGGCACAAACCGTTGACCAGCCAGCAGAATCACAGCAGCAGGTCATCACCTTGCCCCAGGTGGAAGTGCGTGATACGGCAGAAAAAAAGGAAGCGGGCACCACCATCGTCATCAGCGGCCCCGAACTGGAGCAGGCTGGCTCCATTGCCGACATCGTGCGCTACCAGCCGCTGGTGTCCGCACCGGGTACGGCCTCGGGCGCTACGCGGGGGCGCAGCAATTTCGAGCGGGGCGGCACCACGGGCTACAACATCCGGGGTATCGAGGGCAACCGCGTAGGCATGGATGTCGATGGTGTGGAAATGCCCGATGCCACCACGCGCCCCTATGCCAGCCGTGCGGGCACGAATACCTTTGGCGTGGGCCGGGACTTCATGGACCCCGAGATGTATGCCCTGGTGGGCATCGACTCGGGGACGACCACGGCCAAACGGGCGGCAGGCGGGATTGGCGGGGCGGTGAGCTTTCGCACCAAGTCCGCATCGGACTTTTTGCGCAACGGCAAAACTTCGTACTTCGACGGCAAGCTCGGCTACGACGGCACCGATCGCTCCTGGCACAAGGCCGTCACTGCCGCCGGGCGCAGCGGTGATTGGGATGGGCTGATCACGTATTCCCGCCGCGACGGCCATGAAGGCCGCAATAACAGCGACACCGTGGACAGCGCCCCGGAAAAATGGCATTCCAATGCCCTGCTGCTCAAAGGCGGGCTGCGGGTCAATGCAGAAAATTACCTGCAACTGGCCGTGGATATTTATAGCCGCCGCAATGAAAATGCATTCTTTGGCTGGGATGCGAACGACGTGAATATCACGGAAAGCTCCGAGCAAGCCAACAAGACCGACCGCCGCACCGTGCAACTCAGTCACCTGTGGACCCCGGGCTGGGTGGATTCGCTGGATACGCGCGTGTATTTTCAGGAAACCGATACGCGTGACGATACCGACACCACGACCCTGGCCACCGGGGCGGTCAAGCACAATATGTCGCAAAACAAAACGCGGACTGTCGGCTTTTCCTCCGCAGGCTCCAAGCATATTGACCGCCATTTGCTGAGTTTCGGGGTGAATTTTTCCCAGCAGCGGGTGGAAAGGCCGTGGAGCGTCATCGATGGCGGTGCCAAGATCATGAAACCGCAGCCTGACAGCACTACTGCCAAGTACGGTGCGTTCTTCCAGGACGATATCGGCTTTGAAGTGGCGGGCCGCGCCTTGACGGTGACACCGGGACTGCGGGTGGATACCTCGCGCAGCAAACCGCGTGATATGGAAGGCTTTGTCAGCGGGCGTTTGTCGTCATCCCAGGCCGAGGAAGTTTATGCAGGCACGATGAGCAATACCATCGTCAGCCCCAGCCTGAGTGTGGCCTATGCCCTGCGCCCGCAGTTCTTTGCCTATGCCCAATACAAACGCAGTGGCCGCGCTCCCGGGCCGGGTGAGGTGTATGGCTCGTGGAATATGGATGGCGGGGTGGATGGCAGCCCTGCCGGGCCGGCCTTGCTGGGCAACAAGGATTTGAAACCCGAGAAAAGCGATGCGCTGGAGCTGGGCCTGAAAGGGTCGCCGACCCCAGGGGTGACGCTGAATACCTCGATGTTCTACACCCGCTACCAGGACTTCATCGGCTTTACCCGTTACACCCGGGCCTTGCATCCGGATATGTTTGTGGGCATTCCCTCGCACCGCAGCCAGATTTACCGTGCCGAAAACCGCGACGAAGCCACCATTTACGGTTTTGAACTGTTCTCGCGCCTGGAGCATGGCACCTGGACACCTGCCCTGAAAGGGCTGTATTCCACCTGGGGCGTGGGTATCAGCCGGGGCCACTCCATTTCCAACTACGCGGGGGACAAAAAGACACCGCTGGAAACCGTGCTGCCGCGCAAGGCGGTGATCGGTGTCGGGTATGACGCCCCGCAGAAGCAATGGGGCTTTAACCTGGTTGGGACTTTTGTCGCGGGTAAACAGGCCAAGGAAACCAATCGTGAAAGCTATACCAATGCAGGGACAGCCCTGACCGAATCTGCGGTAGAGCGCTTCCGCGTGCCAGGGTATGGAATTTTTGATCTGTCCACCTACTGGCGCATCAATAAAAATATTCGCCTGAATGCCGGTGTTTACAACCTCACCGATAAGCGCTACTGGGATTATTCAAGCGCCAGACGACTGCAACCCTCCGTGCCGCGTGATCAGCGGGACATGGAGCTGTTGACCAGTGCCGGGCGTACCGCCTTTGTCAGTATGCACATTGCTTTTTAATGATTGAAAAATCAAAAAAGCCCTGCTAGCCATGCAGGGCTTTCTTGGCAACGTAAGAGTTATATGCTTTTCTCTATCAAAAGACTGCTGGCTTTCATGCTGGCATTATTTCTGGGTTCTGTCAGCGCCCTGGCCTATGCAGAGCCGCTGTTGTTCTTGACCAATAGCACCAGTTCATCACGCGGTAAATTCGTCGCCTTGGATAAGATTGCCCAATCCCACGGGGTAGATACCGAGGTCATGTACTTCAACGATCTGCCCAAAGAACTGGACGCAGCGCTGTTTAAAAAATACAGCGTCATTTGGGTCGATAGCTTTATTCCCGGCCCTGGCCGCAAACAGCTCGACCAGGCGTTTGAAAAAGCCGGCGTACCCGTTGGTTTTGTGTCCACCGAAGGGAAACCACGCGGCATCCACATGCCGGAAGATATTTTGCAACGCCTGAATTTGTATTACGCCAACGGGGGGCAGGAAAACTTCAATGGTTTCTTTGCCACCGTGGCCGCCTGGCGTGCAGGTAAGCCGTGGAACAAAATTGCTGCGCCCAAAGTATTCCCAAAATCAGGTTTTTACCATCCGGACGCACCGAATAAATTCTTTGCCAATGCGGCAGATTATTCGCGCTGGCAAAAGTCTGCGGATAAAAAGAAGAAAACCGCTGTAGATAAAAAACGTCCCACCCGGATTGGTATTGCTTTTTATGACCAGAACGTCGGCTCCATGCAAGCGGGGCTGCTCGATGGTCTGATTCGCGGCGTGGAACAGGCTGGCGGCGTGCCCATGGCGTTCTATTACCCCTTCATGAATGGCGATGAAGATGTGCTGTCTTCATTGCTGACGGATAAAGACGGCAAGCCGGTGGTGGATGTGATCATCAGCACCCGCGTCATGCCCCAGCCCGATGGCGCGAAAAAATCGTTTGAGAAATTGGGGATTCCCGTCACCCAGGCCATTCCCTATACGGGCGGCGGGGACGAAAAAGCCTGGCGGGAAGACCAGCAGGGCATTCCCATGACCAACATCCCCTTCTATCTGGCCCTGCCGGAATTTGCCGGGGTGACGGATATTCAAGTCGCTGCTGCCGTGGATGCCGAAACCGGCAACCTCACGCCGATCAAGCCGCAGCTCAACTCCGTGGTGGCCAAGGCCATGAATCTGGCAAAGCTGCAACAGCTGAAAAACGCCGACAAGCATGTGACGGTGTTTTTCTGGAACTACCCCGGCGGCGAGAAAAGCCTGGGCGCATCCTTCCTGAACGTGCCCGAAAGCCTGGTGTCCATGATGGCTGCCATGCAAAAAGCAGGCTATGACGTGCAAGTGCCCGAGCAGGATGCCATGCTGGCCCAGGTACAGGCCCTGTTGGCCCCCTACTACCGCGACGGCAAGCTGCAGGGTCTGCTGGACGATGGTCTGGCCGAGAAATTCCCCGTCAAGACCTACAAGGACTGGCTGCAAACCCTGCCGGAGCCGGTGCAGAAGAAAATCAACGACCAGTGGGGCGATCCGGAAAAATCCTCCATGGTCGTCCATGCCGATGGTCAGGCCTGGTTTGTCATGCCGCGCGTGCTGCTGGGCAAGGTCGCCATCCTGCCGCAAGCGCCGCGTGGCGAAAAAATCGACGGGCAGGAAGCCGCGCGTTACCACTCGGTGGATGCTGCGCCCTCGCACTTCTACCTGGCCGAATACCTGTGGGCACGCACCCAGCACCCCTCCGACGCCATCATCCACCTGGGCACGCACGGCACCCAGGAATGGCTGCCGGGCAAGGAGCGCGGCCTGGCCGTCGATCAGGACTACCCCTTCCTGCTGCTGGGCGACGTGCCCATCATCTACCCCTACATCATCGACAACATTGGCGAAGCCGTGCATGCCCGCCGCCGGGGCCGCGCCGTCATCATCAGCCACCAGACGCCGCCCTTCCGCCCGGCGGGTTTGCACACCAAAGTCACTGAAACCCACAACCTGCTGCACGACTGGTTCGGGCAGATGGAAGGGCGCGTCAAGGAGCAGATCGAAAAAGACCTGATTGCCACGGTCACTGCCGAGAACATTGAAAAAGACATGGGCTGGCGCAAGGAGGACATTGCACCCAACTTCGCCAAGTTTGCCGATGAACTGCATGTCCACCTGCACGACCTCGCCACGATGGCGCAGCCCCTGGGCCTGCACGCCATGGGCCGGGCGCCCAAGGAGTTCCACCGCGTCTCCACCGTGCTGATGATGCTGGGCGAAGAGTTCTGGCATGCCGCCGGTGGCCTGCAGGAAGATTTGCAGCACGATCACGACCATGCACATGACCATGCGAAGGGTGACGATGACCACCCCGGCAAAGTCAATGACATCCTGCTGATCGACTACGAAAAGCTGGAAGACTCCGCCCCCTACAGGCTGCTGCGCGATGCCTTGGTGGAAGGCAAAACGCCGAAAAAAGCCAGCCCTGCGCTGCAGGAGCAATTGGCCCAGGCCCGCCAGTGGTACGAAAACATCGGGGCGCAGTTCGAGCTGCCCAACCTGCTGGCTGCGCTGGATGGCCGCTACATCGAAACGTCCTATGGCGGCGACCCCATCCGCAACCCGGATGGCTACCCCACGGGCCGCAATATGTATGGCTTTGACCCCACCCGCATCCCGACGGAACAGGCGTGGAAGGCGGGCAAGCAGGCCGCCGACGAGCTGCTGGCCGAACACCAGTCGCAAGCCGGCAAATTCCCGCAGAAACTGGCGTTTTCGCTGTGGTCCACGGAAACCATGCGCCAGCAAGGCGTGCTGGAAGCGCAGGCACTGTGGCTGATGGGCGTGGAACCGGTCTGGGGCCAGGGCGGGCGCATTGTCGATGTGCGCCTGATCGACCGCAAAACCCTGGGCCGCCCGCGTGTGGACGTGGTGCTGTCTGTCACCGGCCTGTACCGCGATCACTTCCCCAACACCATGAAGCATCTGGCCCGCGCCGTGCAACTGGCCAGCGGTGCTGTCGATGAAAAAGACAACGCCGTGGCCGCGAACACGCAACGCATCCAGGCGCAGTTCAAGCGGGACGGCGTGGAGGACAAGGCCGCCCAGGATGCTGCGCAAACGCGCATCTTCACCTCGGCCTCGGGCACCTACGGCACGGGCCTGACGGGCGCGGCCATGGCCACCGATAGCTGGGACAGCATCGAGGAAGGCGACCAGAAGCTGGCCGACCTGTACCTGGGCACCATGCAGTACGCCTACGGCCCTGATGAATCCACCTGGGGACAGCCGGGCGTGGCCGGGGCCAAGGACGTCAATCTGTATGCCCAGCACCTGAGCGGGACGGAAGGCGCCGTGCTGGCCCGATCCTCCAACCTGTACGGCGTGCTGACGACCGACCACCCGTTTGAATTCCTGGGCGGCATCGGACTGGCGGTGCGCAGACTCGACGGCAAGATGCCGGAGCTGTACATCTCCGACCTGCGCAAAGGCGGCGCAGGCCGTATCGAGGGTACAGCCAAATTCCTGTCCAAAGAGCTGGCAACGCGCCAGTTCCACCCTGGCTACATCAAGGCCATCATGGCCGAGGGCTACTCCGGTACCCTGGAAGTGGTCAACGTCACCAACAACCTGTGGGGCTGGAATGCCGTGGCGCGGGAAATGGTGCGTGACGACCAATGGGAGACGATGGTCGATGTCTACGTGCGCGACAAATTCGACCTGGGCTTGCAGGAGTGGTTTGAGAAAGAAAACCCCCATGCCCTGGCCCAAGCGATGGAACGCATGCTGGAAGCCGCCCGCAAAGGCTATTGGGATGCCAAGCCCGAGACGGTGGAGCTGCTGAAAGAGCGTTACCGCGAAATGGCCACCCAATTCGACGTGCGCAGCGACAACAAACGCTTCCTGCAATACGTGGCCGATGGCCTGCCTGCCGAGGCCGAGTTTGCCCAGCATGTGGCCGAGCAACTCCAGCCCCCCGAAGCCGCACCGCCCGCCGAGCAAGCCCCCAGCGAGCCTGCCCAGGACGTGGAAGGCATGAAGCTGGAGAAGCAGGAAAACGAAGTGGGCCAGGTGCTGGTCGACTACAGCCCGTGGATCATTTTTGCAGCCCTGCTGCTGGTGCTGGGCGTGGGGGCCGCACGCCAGGCCAAACGCCAGCGCATGCCCTTGTTCCGGCGGTAAGCATGTTCCGGGAAAGTCCTGCCGTGCTGATGGCAAGACTTCCCCGGCCCCGCGACTGCCCCCTCTTCCCCCTCTTTTTCTATTGCAACCTGACGGAGTATTTCCATGAGTTCCACCCTTGAAAGCCTGATGTACCAGATCGGGCAGATTTTTCTGATCCCCACCCTGGTCATCATTGCCGCCCTGTTCCTGTATTCCCTGTACGCCCTGGGCGTGTTCGCCATCGCGTGGTTCCAGCGGCGCAAATGCAATCTGGACAAAGGCATTGCCGACCTGCGTTGCTGCGACGTGCTGCGCTGGGCCGCAGCCCACCCGGATGCGGATGCCGATGCCCGCGATGTCGCCGCCCACCGGATGCTGGAAGCGCCGCGTATCGTGGCCCGCATCTCGCCCATGATGGGGCTGGTAGCCACCATGATCCCGATGGGCCCGGCCCTGCGTGGCCTGTCGGACGGCAATTTGATGGCGATGTCGGGCAGCCTGTCGGTCGCGTTCTCTGCCGTGATCGTGGCCCTGATTACCGCTTCCATCATGTTCTGGGTGGCATCGGTGCGCCAGCGCTGGCTGGCCGAAGAAATTGCGTGGCTGCAAGCCGGTGGACAGACCGCCGCAGCCGAGGCCCAGCAGGTGGTGCAGCAGGCTGCCAAACAGCCTGTGGCGGAGCTGGCAGCATGAAGTTTCTGCAATCCCAGGGGGTGGAAGACCCTATCCTGTCGGTCGTGAACCTGATCGACATCTTCCTCGTCATCATCGCCGCTCTGCTGCTGGGCATGGCCAGCAATCCCTTGATCCAGGCCATGATGCGCAACGACGTCACGGTGGTGGTCGATGCTGGGCAGCCGTCGATGGAGATGATCGTCAAAAAGGGCGACGAGATCGAGCGCTTCAAATCCAGCGGCCAGACCGGGCAGGGCGAAGGCGTGAAGGCCGGCGTGGCCTACCGCCTGCAGGATGGCAGCGTGATTTACGTGCCGGAATAAAACTTGCCGCCTGGCCTCTCAAGCAGCCCCGCACTCTCCTGCGGGGCTGTTTTTTATGGCAATGAGGGGGCGCCGCCATCCGCTATGCGCCCATCCACCAGATGGATGGTGCGCTCGCACTGCTGGGCGATGCGTTCGTCGTGCGTCACCATCAAGACGGCACAGCCCAGTTCCTGCTGAAAGCGGCGGAACAGGGCAAACACCTCGGCGGCGGAATGGCTGTCCAGGTTGCCGGTGGGTTCGTCCGCCAGCACCAGGGCGGGCTGCGTGACCAGGGCGCGGGCCACGGCCACGCGCTGCTGCTGGCCGCCGGAAAGCTGGTCGGGCCGGTGTCCGGCAAACCGCTCCAGCCCCACCTGGGCCAGCAGGTGCCGGGCAAATTCGGTTTGCTCCCGCGCGGGTTTGCCACCGGCCAGCATCAACGGCATCAGCACGTTTTCCAGCGCGGTAAAGGCGGTGATCAGGTGGTGGAACTGGAACACGAAGCCAATGCTGTGCCCGCGCAATGCCGTGCGCTGGGCATCGTCCATGCGGTGGGTGGGCTGGCCCAGCACGTACAGCGCCCCGGCAGTGGGTGTGTCCAGCAGGCCGATCAAATTCAGCAGCGTACTTTTGCCGGAGCCGGAGCTGCCCACCAGTGCAGCAAAATCCTGGCGCTGCAGGCACAGATGCAGGTCGTGCAGCACCTGCACTTCGGTAGGTTTGCCCCGGTTGTAGTGTTTGCACAGGCCTTCCAGGCGCAAGACTTCCTGGCCGCGCTCAGACATAGCGAATGGCCTCCACCGGGTTGAGCGCAGCGGCGCGGCGGGCGGGGATGGCGGCGGATAGCACCCCGGTCAAGGTCGCCAGCAGTGTGGCCATCAAGGGCAGCCACAAGTCCACGGGAATAGAGAACAAATTGGCCGCAAAGGTGTTGAAAATGGCCACCAGCCCGTAGCTGCTCAGGCTCCCCAGCAAAGCACCCAGCAGGCCCAGGATAGCCCCTTGCAGCAAAAACACCCGCCGCATCTGCTGCCTGCTGGCCCCCATGGCCCGCAGGATGCCGATTTCGCGCGTGCGCTGCACCACGCTGACGGCCAGCACGCTGGCAATGCCCAGCGACACGCTCAAGGCCACGAACAGCCCCACCATGCGGGTGGACAGGCGCTGCGATTGCAGGGCGTTCATCAACTGGGTGTTGGTTTCTATCCAGCTTTGCACTTTCAGGCCCGTCAGGCGGTGGATGCGGGTGGCAATGGTTTGGGCTTCGAACAGGTCGTGCAGTCGAATCTCCAAGCTGCTGGCCGCGCCCGATAGCTGCAACAGTGACTGCACCTGCTGCATGTTCAGATACACGTAGCGGGCATCCAGCTCGCGCACGCCCATTTGGAAAATTCCGACGATGCTGACCACCCGCTCACTGCCCTGGCCCGCATCCAGGCGCAGCTTGTCGCCCACGCGCAGGCCCAGGTCGGCGGCCAGTTGGTTGCCGATCAAGGCATCGTCCGCGTGCAGCCGAACCTGCCCGTGCAGAAGGGCGCTTTCCAAGTCCACCATGCGCCGGTAGCGCAGCAGGTCAATCCCCAGCAGCGTGACGGAGACCGATGCCTGCCCCCTGCGGGCAAAGGCCGGCCCGGCAATCAGCGGCGAGACGATATCCAGCTCGGGCATGGCCTCCAGCATGTCCTGCACCTGCTGCCAGTTGTTGATGGAGCGCAGGCGCTGGGCGCGTTGATCCTCCAGCAGCAATTGCACGCTGCCTGCGGGCGGCGGCAGGACGATGTTGCGCTCCTGCGGTGGCTCCACCCTGATGTGCGCCTGCATGCCCAGGGTGCGCTGGATGATGTTGTTCTGCAAGCCATTGACCAGGGCCGTAAGGAACACCAGCACCGCCACACCCACGGCGATGCCGACCAGGATCAGCAGACTTTGCGTCTTGCCTTCGCGCAAGAACCGGGTGGCAATCTGCCATTCAGTCCACATGGCAGCCCCGCGCTATGGTGCCCAGGGCAGTTTTTGCGCCTGCACCTGCACGCGCTGGCCCGGTGTCAGTGCAGCCTGCCCATCGGCCAACACCCAGTCGCCCGGCTGCACGCCTTGCAGCACCTGGGTTTGTGCCAGCCCGCGCAGGCCCAGGTGCAACGTGCGGCGCTGGATGCGGCCATCCTCCACCACCCACGCCTGGGGCGTGCCCTGCCCCAGCCCGGCGATGGCATCGTTGGGAATGGCGATGGCCTGCTCCTGCTGCCCGGTCTGGATATTCACGGAAATCGTCATGTCCTGGCGCAGAAATTCGGGCACGGGCGCAACCGTCAGGCGCACGTCCACCGTGCCGCGCTGGGGGTCGATGCGCGGGGCAATAAAGCTGACCTGCGCGGTAAAGGGCTGGTGCGGGTAGGCATCGGCAATGCAGGTGGCAGGCTGCCCCAGGGCCAAGGTTTCCAGGTTTTTCTCGTCCAGGGCGACCAGCACCTCGGTATCTTCTGCGCGGGCCATGTCAAACAGCACCTGACCGGCTTGCACCACATCGCCCGGTTCGGCGTTGCGCGTCAATATGGTGCCGGCCATTTCGGCGCGGATGATGGTTTTGTCCAGCGCCGCCTGGGCGCTGGCCACGCGGGCCAGGGCCAGGGCTTCCTGGGGCTGGCCGGATTGCAGGCTGCGGGCCTGGAGCTGCGCCTGTTCCATGGCAATGCGGGCCTGGTTTTCGGCCTGGGCGGCTTGCTCCAACTCCTCATGGGCAATGGCCTGCTGGGCCACCAGGGCGGTGCGGCGCTGTAATTCGCGTTGGGCCTGCTGCCACTGGGTTCGGGCCTGTTGCCAGGCCTTGTGCGCCTGGGGGCGGGTGGAGTGTTGCAGCTCTGCCAGGGCGGCGCGGGCCTGGCGCAGCTCGGCCTCTTGCACATCGGATTGCAGCACGGCCAGCACGTCACCAGGGCGCACCTGATCGCCTTCGCGCACGCGCCGCTCGCGCACGATGCCGGTGATGCTGCTCCCCACCTGCGCCCGCGATACGGCACTGACCCGGCCCGTAGCCACCACGGTTTGCACCAGGGGTTGCACGGCCACTTCGTAAGCAGGCAGCACCGGCCCGCGCATTTTTTGCACCACCGCGTCAGCGAACAGCACGGCGGCTGCGCCCACGGCCAGCGTTATCACAACAGTGCGGCGGCGCATTACGGGGCGCTCCAGGGAGAAAAGCACATGGCCGGAAAGAGGGAGGGAGGAAGGAAAGAAATGTGGTTGAGTATCGTTCTCAACAACCAAGCGCCGAAGTATAGGGGGCTTTGCAGCAGCGCCCAGAGCAACAGGGGCGCGATGCGGCGAATGGCGACGGCAATCACCGCAATATATGCGGAGATTAGAGGGTGGATGCGGTGATTGCACCTCGGCGTGAGATCACCCTGCACCGCGCCGTCGATCAGGCACAGCACCAGTTGGACGCGGTACTGACCAAAGCACGCTTGTGGCAACACTGGGCAGCGCTGCCGCTCAATGCGCGGCAGGTGAAATTGCTGAACAAACTGCTCGATGGCTTTGACGGCAAGCTCACCAGCAGCAAATGGACGGTCATTGCCAAATGTTCGCCCGATACCGCCCTATGCGACATCAACGACCTGCTGGCACGGGGCGTGCTGGTAAAGGCAGAGGGTGGTGGGCGCAGTACCAGCTATGTTTTGAGGGATGTTGCGTACCACCGTGGATTTATTTAGGAATTCTTAGTTTGGGCCAGACGAAAAGTATCGTGGTGCTTTTCTGTGCGTCGTGTAACATGTTGCTGTTTTTCCGACGGCAGCGAAAATAAGTAGCTGTCATCTAATTTGAGCTATTTATAAACTTGGAGAATTGAATGTCACAAAAACAATTTGAATGGGATGCGTTTTTTTCCAAATGCAGCTTTAGCGAAATTAACAGATTATCTCCTGAGTTTAGTTCTCGTCGCCGCCCTTCAATTTACAGTCCAGATGGGAAGTTATTTTATATTTCATCTCAGGATAATGATGTTGAAACGGACAACGAAAAACAGTTACGTGCAATGCTTATTGATGTACGTGCTTCATATATTTCAGCCAGTCACCCCGATAAAGGCAATAAAAATAAAGCCTATATCGCACGCATAGATTTTTTGGAGATTTGCCGTCTACTAGCTTCTCTTACTGATGATCCAACTGAATTTTCAGATCCCGATAATCTTCTTGAAGTAATTTAGGCCGGAGGTTTTTTTGTGAAAAAAAGCTCATTACGACACACTGCCGAAAAATTCGAAATTCCATACATCGATATCTCGTTGAGTAGAGAAGCTAAAATAAATAGCTGGATCAGCCCTATAGATTGCCGAGCAGTGCGTGTTGAAGATGCTGTATTAGACAGTTTTAAGCTTAATGGCTGGCGTGGTTATAGTGGAGAAGGCGGGCTTATTTTGAATCTCATTAAAGCCATGTCATTTGAACAAATAGCCCCTAGAAATCGATCAACTTGCATTGAAGCTCTCTATGCTCAGAATGTGGCGTTTGATGAAGATAGGTTCTCTCCCGAAGAATTGTTAAATAATGTCGCAAAAGCAGATGCAAGGACAATAGAGAGAAATTTTGATTTAATGGCCTCTAGAGAAAATATATCATATAAGCTTGACTATTTTCCTGGACTAGAGCGCTGGATGTTCATTGAATTATTCAAGGTGACTGGTAATGAATTAATTTACAATATTGCAAGCAAATTTATTCAAGCACCATATGAATATCGACGCGGCTGGCCCGATTTAACGATATGGAGAGATAATGAGCTTAAATTTGTGGAAGTAAAGGCACCGAGAGATAAATTACAAAACAGCCAAAAGGTGATTATTAAAAATTTTGCGAAGCCATTTGGTTTAAATTTTGTTTTGGCAGGTGTAATAGAAACTAATGCCTAACGATTACATCCACTCAAGCAACAAAAGCGCCACTCGTTTCTTATTTTGCTTTTTGCTACTGCTGATATGAAACGCTAGAAATTAAAAGAATAGCTTGTACCGCTGCATTTACCTTGTTTTCATATGAAAAAGCATATGAAATTCAATGAATACATGCGCTACCAGCTACGTATTCTGATCTCCCAGTAGCACCAACATCTCCCGCCCCCAGGCAATTTGCGCCTGCTCGTACAACATGCCCCGTTTCAAGATCAGGTGCTGGATGGCCTGGGCGCGGGGCAGGGGCTGGCCGGGGGGGAAGTCCTGCGCCTCGATGCGCTGGTAGTGCGCCAGTTGGGCCTGGTGCAAGGCCAGGTGGCGCTCCAGTTCGGGCACCAGGTCGATTTCGTCCAGCACGGCATCGGCGCGTAGTTTGACGGTGAAGGCATCGCGCAGGTCCATGGGGGCGGTGGGTTCCAGTGCCCAGCGGGCCAGTTCCTGGCGGCCTGCAGGTAGTACGCGGTAGTGTTTTTTGCGGGTTTTGCCGGCATCGGGCGGCACGAAGGCGGCAATCCAGCCTGCGGCTTCCATGCGGGCCAGTTCGCGGTAAATCTGCTGGTGGGTGGCGTGCCAGAAGTAGCCGATGGATTTGTCGAAGCGCCGCGCCAGGTCGTAGCCGGAGGTGGCTTTTTCAAGCAGGGAGGTCAGCACGGCGTGGGGCAGGGACATGGCGGGCAAGTCTAGCCAGGGGCGCATGACTATGCAACCCGTTGCATAGTTAAAAGAACGCCCGTACACTTTTATGCAACCGGTTGCATAGATAGCCGGGCTTGCTGTCCAAGGAGCTTTCCCCCATGACCACCCTCCCCCCAAATTCCCCCGCCACCCCCTACCCCCACCTGCTGGCCCCGCTCGACCTGGGCTTTACCACGTTGAAAAACCGCGTTCTCATGGGTTCCATGCACGTCGGGCTGGAAGAAGCGCCCAACGGCTTCGAACGCATGGCCGCGTTTTACGCCGAACGCGCACGCGGCGGGGTGGGGCTGATCGTCACCGGCGGCATTGCGCCCAACGCGGCCGGGCGGCCCATGCCCGGCGGCGCGGCCATGACCACGCAGGCCGAGGCGGACAAGCACAAGATCGTCACCCAGGCGGTCCACGACGCGGGCGGCAAGATTTGTATGCAGATCCTGCACTTTGGCCGCTACGCCTACCACCCGGAACTGGTGGCGCCCAGCAGTTTGAAAGCGCCGATCAGCCCCTTCAGCCCCCAGGCACTGACCGATGAACAGGTGCGCCAGACCATCAAGGACTACGCCAACGCCGCCGCCCTGGCGCAAAGCGCGGGCTACGACGGGGTGGAGATCATGGGTTCCGAGGGCTACCTGATCAACGAATTCATCGCCGCGCAAACCAACCAGCGCGACGACGCCTGGGGCGGCAGCTACGCAAACCGCATCCGCTTCCCGCTGGAAATTGTGCGGCGCACGCGCGAGCGGGTGGGGGCCCACTTCATCCTCATCTTCCGCCTGTCGATGCTCGATCTGGTGGCGGGCGGTTCGACGCAGGAGGAAGTGGTGCAACTGGCCCAGGCGCTGGAGGCGGCGGGCGTGACCATCCTCAACACCGGCATCGGCTGGCACGAGGCCCGCATCCCCACCATCGCCACCAAGGTGCCGCGTGCGGCATTTGCCTGGGTGACGGAGCAGTTGAAGGGCAAGGTCGGTATTCCGCTGGTCGCCACCAACCGCATCAACACGCCGGAGGTGGCCGAGAACGTGCTGGCCAGCGGCCAGGCCGACATGGTCAGCATGGCCCGCCCCTTCCTGGCCGACCCGGAGTTTGTGAACAAGGCCGCGCAGGGCCGGGCGCAGGACATCAACACCTGCATCGCCTGCAACCAGGCGTGCCTGGACCATACCTTCGGCGGCAAGATCACCTCGTGTCTGGTGAACCCCCGCGCCTGCCACGAAACCATTCTGGTGCCCCAGCCGTTGCCGAAAAAAGAGCGCGTGGCCGTGGTCGGCGCCGGCCCGGCGGGTCTGGCCTTTGCCACCGAGGCGGCAGCCCGCGGGCTGGACGTAACGCTGTTCGATGCGGCCTGTGCCATCGGCGGCCAGTTCAACGTCGCCAAGCAGATTCCCGGCAAAGAGGAGTTTCATGAAACCCTGCGCTACTTTGGCGAGCGGCTGAAGCAGACGGGCGTAACGGTGCAACTGGGTCGGCGCGTCAGCGCCGACGACTTGGTGCAGGCCGGTTTCCAGCAGGTGGTGCTGGCTACCGGCATTGCCCCGCGTCTGCCGGAGATCGACGGCATCACCCACCCCAAGGTGCTGGGCTACCTGGACGTGCTGCGCGACAAAAAGCCCGTGGGCGAGAAAGTGGCCGTCATCGGCGCGGGCGGCATCGGTTTCGACGTGTCGGAATACCTGCTGCACGAAGGTGAAAGCGCCAGCCTGAACCCCGCCCGGTTCTTTGCCGAATGGGGCGTGGACACCACCGGCAGCGCACGCGGCGGGGTGCTGCCCGGCCACATCGGGCCGGTGCCGCGCCACATCTGGCTGCTGCAACGCAAGACCAGCAAGGTGGGCGACGGCCTGGGCAAGACCACCGGCTGGATTCACCGCACCGGCCTGAAAAACCGGGGCGTGCGCATGGTGGCCGGGGTGCAGTACCGCAAGATCGACGATGCGGGCCTGCACATCACCGTCGAGGGCCAGGAACAGACCCTGCCGGTCGATAACGTCATCATCTGCGCAGGGCAAGACCCGAACCGCGAACTGCAAGCAGCGCTCCAGGCGCAGGGCGTGACCGTCCACCTGATCGGCGGTGCGGACAAGGCGACCGAGCTGGATGCCAAACGCGCCATCCGCCAGGGCACCGAGCTGGGCCTGCGCCTGGGCGGGGCGGTGGATAGCACAAAAACAGAAGCTGCTGGTGCTCAGCAAATCAGCGTTTCAGCATCAAAAGTATCTAAAAACCAATCAACATCAGCGCTACCAGATATGAAAACTGTAAGCATCACCCTGCAAGACCACATTGCCACCATCGCCCTGAACCGCCCGGACAAGGCCAACGCCATGAATCTGGACATGTGGCAGGAAATCCGCCAGGCGTTCGAGTGGGTGGACGCCACCCCCGAAGCCCGCGTGGCCGTGTTGCAGGGCGAGGGCAAATACTTCACCGCCGGGATCGATCTGCAAATGATGCTGGGCCTGCAATCGCACATTGCCGACGATTGCGAAGGCCGGATGCGCGAGAAGCTGCGCCGCCTCATCCTCGATCTGCAAGACACCCTGACCAGCCTGGAGCGCTGCCGCAAACCCGTGCTGGCCGCGATTCACGGCGGCTGCATCGGCGGCGGCATCGACCTGATTGCCTGCGCCGACATGCGCTACGCCAGCAGCGACGCCAGCTTCACGATCAAGGAAATCGACATCGGCATGGTGGCCGACGTGGGCACGCTGCAACGCCTGCCCAAGCTGATCGGCCAGGGCATCACGCGCGAACTGGCCTACACGGGCCGCGTGTTCGGGGCGCAGGAGGCGCAGCAGATCGGCCTGGTGAACCGCGTGTTCGACACGCGCGAGCAACTCTGCGCCGGGGTGCGCGAGATCGCCGCCAGCATTGCGGCCAAGTCACCGCTGTCGATTCGCGGCAGCAAGGAAATGCTGAACTACGCCCGCGACCACAGCGTGGCCGACGGCCTGAACTACGTCGCCACCTGGAACGCTGCCATGCTGCAAAGCGACGACCTGATGGCCGCGATGATGGCGAGCATGGCCAAGCAGACGCCGGAGTTCAAGGACTGAAGCCGATCGGCTGTTGAACGGCCCTGTTAGAACGTATTTACGATCTCGGCGCGAAGGGGTGCGGGAAGCGGATCGGGATGATCTGCCAGGCGCAAACCGCAGCCATAGCGGTGCTATGGCGAGGATTTGCAACGACGCAGAACGCCCGAGGCCGCGACTGCACACCCGCGCGGAGATCGTAAACACGTTCTTAGAAGCCTATTGCGCCAGCACGCGCCGGTACTGCATGGCCTCGGCCACGTGGGCGCTGGCGATGGCGGCGCTGCCGTCCAGGTCGGCAATGGTGCGGGCCACGCGCAGGGCGCGGTGCGTGGCGCGGGCCGACCAGCCCAGGCGTTCGGCGGCCTTGTGCAGCAGGGTCTGCGCGGCGGGGTCGAAATCCAGCGCGTCCAACTGGCTGCTGCGCAGGTGCTGGTTGGGCGTGCCCTGGCGTTGCAGGGCGCGGTCGCGGGCCTGCACCACGCGCTGGCGGATGGCGGCGCTGGCCTCGCCGGGCGGGGTGTGCAGCAGCTCCTGCACCGGCAGGGCGGGAACGTGGACGTGCAGGTCGATGCGGTCGAGCAGCGGGCCGCTCAACTTGCCCTGGTAGCGGGCGATTTGCTGCGGGGTGCAGCGGCAGGGCCGCTGGGCGCTGCCGTGAAAGCCGCAGGGGCAGGGGTTCATCGCCGCCAGCAACTGGAAGCGGGCCGGGAACTGGCTGCTCAGGGCCGCGCGGGCAATGGTGATGTGGCCGTTTTCCAGGGGCTCGCGCAGGGCTTCGAGGGCGCTGCGGGCAAATTCGGGAAATTCGTCCAGAAACAGCACGCCGTGGTGCGCCAGCGAAATCGCCCCGGGCCGGGGCGGCGAGCCGCCGCCGACCAGGGCGACGGCGCTGGCCGTATGGTGCGGGGCGCTGGTGGGGCGCCGGCCCCAGTGCAGGGGGTCGAAGCGCCCGGCCAGGCTGGCGACGGCGGCGCTTTCCAGCGCTTCCTGCTCGGTCATGGCGGGCAACAGGCTGGCAAAGCGCTGCGCCAGCATGGATTTGCCCGCGCCCGGCGGGCCGACCAGCAGCACGCCGTGCCCGCCCGCTGCGGCAATCTCCAGCGCCCGCTTGGCCTGCACCTGGCCCTTTACCTCGGCCAGATCGGGGCCGCTGGCCGATGCCGCCAGCGGCTGGGGCAGGATGCGCTGCCAGCCCTCGGCGGCGGGCTGGCCCAGCAGATGCGCCACCACGTCGAGCAAATGCGCCGCGCCGAACACCTGCGCCGTGGGGGCCAGGGCGGCCTCGCGGGCGCTGTCCAGCGGCAGCACCAGGCGGCTGTCACCGGTATGCAGGCTGCTGACCAGCCCGCCGCGCACCGGGCGCAGGGCGCCGGACAGGGACAGCTCCCCGGCAAACTCCCAGCCGTGCAGCGCCTGGGCCGGAATCTGGCCGCTGGCCGCCAGAATGCCCAGGGCGATGGGCAGGTCGAAGCGGCCCGAGTCCTTGGGCAAGTCCGCCGGGGCCAGATTGACGGTGATGCGCTTGTTGGTCGGAAACTCCAGCCCGCTGTTGCCGATGGCGCAGCGCACGCGCTCGCGGGCCTCTTTCACCTCGACATCGGCCAGCCCGACCAGGGTCAGGCTGGGCAGGCCGTTGGCCAGATGCACTTCGACGGTGACAGCCGGGGCTTGCAGGCCCAGCAGGGCGCGGCTTTGAACGCAGGCAAGGGTCATAAACGCCTTTGAAAACGGGGGAAAGCCGCCAATCTAGGCCGCCTCCCCGGGCCTGCCAAGGGGATTGGCCCGGATAACGCGGCATGGCCGGGGCGTGCCCCTTCATGGCAGGCATTCAAAAAATTCAAGCCGGTGCCCAGGCCCGACGGCTACCATCCTTCGCCATGGATACCGCTTTGCAACACCTTCTGGAGCGCGTACGCGCCGCTGCTGCCGATGCCACCCCCTTGCGCCTGTGCGGCGGGGGCAGCAAGGATTTTCATGGTCTGGCCCCCGAGGGCACGCCGCTGGAGCTGCGCCCGCTGCGCGGCATCATCAGCTACGAGCCGACGGAGCTGGTCGTCACCGCCCGCGCCGGCACGCCGCTGCTGGAGCTGGAAGCCGCCCTGGCCGAAGCCGGGCAGGCCCTGGCCTTCGAGCCGCCGCACTTTGCGCAGGCGGGCCGCCAGGCCACCGTCGGCGGCATGGTGGCGGCGGGCTGGTCGGGCCCGGCGCGGGCCAGCGTCGGCGCGGTGCGCGACTTTGTGCTGGGCGTGGAAATCATCAACGGCCAGGGCGAGCTGCTGCGCTACGGCGGGCAGGTGATGAAAAACGTGGCCGGTTACGACGTCTCGCGCCTGATGGCGGGCAGCTGGGGCACGCTGGGCGTGATCACCGAAGTGAGCCTGAAAGTGCTGCCCCAGGCCCCGGCGCAGGCCACCCTGGTCTTTGACCTGGACGAGCAGCAGGCGCTGGACGCCCTGAACCGCTGGGGCGGCCAGCCCCTGCCGCTGAACGCCAGTTGCTGGACGCAGGGCCAGCTGTGGCTGCGCCTGCGCGGCGCCCAGGCGGCGGTGCAGGCCGCGTGCCAGAAGCTGGGCGGCGAGCGCCTGCCCGACGACCAGGCCGACGCCCTGTGGCACAGCCTGCGCGAGCAGCAGCACCCCTGGTTTGCCGGGCGCGGCGATGCCGATGCGCTCTGGCGCCTGTCCGTGCCGCAAACGGCGGCCCCGCTGCCCCTGCCCGCCGGGGTGGCGGCGCCGCTGACCGAATGGCACGGTGCCCAGCGCTGGGTGCAGGCACCCCGGGCCATGGCCAAGGCGATTGCCGCAGCAGCGCAGGCCGCAGGCGGCAGCGCCACCATTTTCAGAGCTGCTGGCGCTGGTGAAATAAGCAATTGGCCTATCTTTGATCCGCAAAGTGCCAGTCTGCAAGCGGTACAC
Organism: Comamonas nitrativorans; assembly: GCF_042654765.1. Classification (NCBI taxonomy): domain Bacteria; kingdom Pseudomonadati; phylum Pseudomonadota; class Betaproteobacteria; order Burkholderiales; family Comamonadaceae; genus Comamonas; species Comamonas nitrativorans. The sequence goes on from NZ_JBHSEW010000003.1 coordinate 26,275, forward strand.
GCTCAATTAAAAAGAGCATTCGACCCGCACGGCATCTTCAACCCGGGCCGCACCGGCCTTTGACATTCAGGAAAGGAACGGCACCCCATGCAAACCCATCTGGCCCCTGAATTTCAAGGCACCCCCGACGGCATCGAGGCCGAAGCCATTCTGCGCAAATGCGTGCATTGCGGCTTCTGCACCGCCACCTGCCCCACCTACCAGACCCTGGGCGACGAGCTGGACGGCCCGCGCGGGCGCATCTACCTGATCAAGCAGGTCATGGAAGGCACCGCGCCGACCCGCGCCACGCAACTGCACCTGGACCGCTGCCTGACCTGCCTGAACTGCGAATCCACCTGCCCCAGCGGCGTGCAGTATGGCCGCCTGATCGACATCGGCCGCAAGGTGGTCGATGCCAAGGTGCAGCGCCCCCTGGGCGAACGCCTGCAGCGCTGGGCGCTGAAGGAGGGCATCACCTCCCCCCTGTTCGCCCCGGCCATGAAGCTGGGCCAGGCCGTGCGCAGCCTGCTGCCCGCCAGCATCCGCGCCAAGGTGCCGGCCAAGAGCGAACACGGCACCTGGCCGGCCCGCGAACATGGGCGCAAGGTGCTGCTGCTGGCCGGCTGCGTGCAGCCGGCCATGCTGCCCAACATCAACTACGCCACCGCCCGGGTGCTGGACGCCGTGGGCATCCAGACCGTGGTGATCGACCAGGCCGTGTGCTGCGGCGCGGTGAAATTCCACCTGAACGACCAGGAAGGCGGCAAGGACCAGATGCGGGCCAACATCGACGCCTGGTGGCCTGCGGTGGAAGCGGGCGAGGTCGAAGCCATCGTCAGCAACGCCAGCGGCTGCGGCGTGATGATCAAGGACTACGGCCACGCCCTGCGCCTGGACGCGCAGTACGCCGAAAAAGCCGCCCGCATCAGCGCCCTGGCCCGCGATCTGGCGCAACTGCTGCCCGACATGCTGCCGGAGCTGATCGAAAAACTCGCCGGCCAGGCCCGGCTGCCCCGGGCCGCCATGGCCTACCACCCGCCCTGCACCCTGCAGCACGGGCAAAAGCTCAAGGGCGTGGTCGAAAGCCAGCTTGCCCAGCTGGGCTTCACGCTGAAAACCTCGCGCACCGAAGCGCACCTGTGCTGCGGCTCGGCCGGGACGTACTCCATCCTGCAGGCCGACCTTTCCAAGCAACTGCGCAGCCGCAAGCTCGGCGCCCTGGGCGAAGCGTTTACCGACGACAGCCCGCCAGCGGCCATCCTGTCGGCCAACATCGGCTGCATCACCCACCTGCAGGCGGGCACCAGCATCCCGGTGCGGCACTGGGTCGAGGTGCTGGACGAGGCGCTGCAGACGACCTGACCCGGCTTCGCCCTGGCCCGCGCCACCAGCGGCCAGGGCGGACAACCTTACTGGCGACGGCGTTTAACCGCGCCCCCTGGGGGCGGGCACGGCAATCTCGGGCAGGATGGTTGCGCTTCATTCGCAACCCGGCAAAGGAGACTTATGACCATCCCCGTCCAATTGCTGCGCTCCGTCCCTGTCGCCCAGGGCACCACCGCTTTTCATTTCAGCAAACCCGCAGGCTTCGGCTTCAAGCCCGGCCAGGCGTGCGACCTGATCCTGCCGGGGCAGGCACAAAACAACGGCGCCGATACCCGCCATGCCTTTTCCATCGTCAGCGCCCCGCATGAGGACGAACTGGTCTTTGCCACCCGGATGCGCGACAGCCCCTTCAAACGCGCCCTGGCCCAACTCCAGCCCGGCACGACGATGGAGCTGGACGGCCCCTTCGGTTCGCTGACGCTGCACAAAAAGGCCGAACGCGCCGCCGTCTTCATCGCCGGGGGCATCGGCATCACCCCCTTCATGAGCATGGTGCGCCACGCCGCCCACAGCCACAGCACCCAGCCCCTGGTGCTGCTGTATTCCAACCGCCGGCCCGAGGATGCGGCCTTCCTGACCGAGCTGCAGGCGCTGGCCGCCGCCCATGCGCCCTTGCGGCTGATCGCCACCATGACCGACATGGCGCATGCCACCCAGCCCTGGGACGGGGCCACCGGCGCGATCGACAGCGCCTTGCTGCAAAAAATCGCCAACGGGTTGGACGCCCCGATCTTCTACGTCTCCGGCCCGCCGCCCATGGTCGCTGCCCTGCGCGACACCCTGGAAGCCACGGGCATCGACGAGGACGATGTGCGCAGCGAGGAGTTCTACGGTTACTGACACCCTCCACGGCGGGAACCGCCTGAACGTGGCCTTCCGCACCCTGGTGGGCGACGGCAGGCGAGGCTGACGCAGCGCCCGTCTTGGGCCTGCCTCAGTCCTCTTCCTCGCCCTCGGGTTCGGAGGACGGCTCCACGGTCGGCTCGGGCTGGCCGGTCTGGGGCGGCACCCACGGCAGCTCGCGCGGCGTCAGGTCGGGGATGGCGATGCGTTCGTAATCGCCCTGCAGGTCGGCAGCACGGCGCGGCGTGCCGATGGGGGCGCCGGCCTTGCCCTGGCGGACGGCGGCCAGGTCCTGCTCGCTGGGGTAGCGGCCCAGCAGCCAGTAATCGAACACGCGCCGGGCAATCGGCGTGGCGGCCGCGGCGCCGAAACCGGCGTTTTCCACGATCACCGCCAGGGCGATTTCCGGGTTCTCCGCCGGCGCGTAGGCCATGTAGAGCGAATGGTCGCGCTGGCGCTCGGCCAGTTTCGCGGCGTTGTAGCGTTCCTTCTGGCCGATGGTGACGGCCTGGGCCGTGCCGGTCTTGCCCGCCGAGGTATAGGCCGCTCCGGCAAACACGCCGCGCGAGGTGCCCTCGGTGGTCACGGCCTGGACGGCCTCGCGCACGGCCTGGACGTTGGCGGGCTTGTAGCCCAGGGACACCCCCGGCGGCTGCGGCAAGCTCTGGTAGTGCCGCGTGACGGCATCGACCATGCCCAGGCCCAGGTGCGGCCGGTGCTGGATGCCGCTATTGGCCAGCATGGCCGTGGCATAGGCGATCTGCAGCATGGTGAAGTGGTTGTAGCCCTGGCCGATGCCCAGCGAAATGGTTTCGCCCGCATACCAGCGCTTCTGCTCCGGGCGCTTGTACGTGTCGCGCTTCCACTGCATGCTGGGCAGCACGCCCTGCGCCTCGCCTTCCAGGTCGATGCCCGTGCGCCGGCCAAAGCCCATGGGCAAGAGGTAGTCGTGAATCATGTCCACACCCATGTCGTTGGCCAGCATGTAGTAGTAGACGTTGGACGATTTGACGATCGAGCGGCGCAGATTGGTCGGCCCGTTGGGGTGGCCGGAGCGGAAGGTGTGGCCGCCAAACGTCCAGCTGCCGTTGTCCTGGATGATGGTGTCGACCTTGCGCTTGCCCGACTCCAGCCCGGCCAGCCCCATGAAGGGCTTGTAGGTCGAACCCGGCGGGTAGGTGCCGCGCAGCGCCCGGTTCAGCAAGGGCCGGTCGATCGAGGTGTTCAGCAGGTCCCAGTTCTCCTGGTCGATGCCGCCGATGAACAGGTTGATGTCGTAGCCCGGCTTGCTGACCATGGCCAGCACCTCGCCATTGCGCGGATCAATGGCGACCAGGGCGCCCCGGCGCTCGCCGAACAGGTCTTCCGTCAGTTTCTGCAGACCGATGTCCAGGCTCAGCACCAGGGTGTTGCCGGGCGTGGCGGCGCGGCTGCTCAGGCGGCGCACGGCAAAGCCGCCTGCCGTGGTTTCCAGCTGCTCCCAGCCGGTCTGGCCGTGCAGCTCGCGCTCGTAATACTGCTCGATGCCCAGCTTGCCGATGACTTCGGTGCCCCGGTAGTTGGCGGCGTCGTCCGAGTCGTCGATCGCCTCCTGCTCCTTGGCATTGATGCGGCCGATGTAGCCGATCACGTGCCCGGCCACTTCGCCCAGGGGGTAGGAACGAAACAGCCGCGCCTTCACGTCCACACCGGGAAAGCGCCAGCGCTGCGCAGTGAAGCGGGCCACCTCCTCGTCGCTCAGGCGGATGCGCAGGGGGATGGATTCAAAGCTCTTGCTGTCGGCCATCAGGCGCTTGAACTGGCGCCGGTCGCGGGCGCTAATCGGGATCAGCTCGGCCACGGCGTCGATGGTCGCTTCCAGGTCTTCCACCTTGGAGCGGGTGATCTCCAGCGTGTACGCCGAGTAGTTGGTGGCCAGCAAAACGCCGTTGCGATCGACGATGCGCCCCCGGTTGGGCACGATGGGCACGACGGCGGTGCGGTTGCTCTCGGCCCGCTGGGCAAACGCCTCGTGGCGCTGCACCTGCAGCACGTACAGGCGGTAGGCCAACAGGCCGAACAGCAGCAGCACGACCAGCGCCAGGACGCCCACCCGCAGGCGGAACCCCTGCTCCTGCGCCTGGGTGTAGAGGCTGCGAAAGCTCAACCGGCCATGCGTCACGCTGCAGCTTCCATCCTAGAGGGGCCGTTCGTCGTCATGGACGAGCGCCCGGCGCTGCGGGGCCAGCAGCACGGCAATGGCCAGCGGCCACAGCAGCCCTTCAAGCAACGGCGCCAAAGCCAGCCAGAAGCCCGGAAAGATGCCGCCGGCCGCCATGCGGATGAGCATTTGCAGGGCGTGCGCCAGGAAGAACACCGGCAGCATCTGCAATCCCTGCGCCCAGCCGGAGAACCACAGCAGGCGCCGGCTGTTAGTCTGGGTGATGAACATCACCAGCACGTAGACCAGCGCGTGCTGGCCCAGCAGCGCCGTATGCTGCACGTCCATCAGCAGCCCCAGGACAAAGGCCCAGCCCATGCCCATGCGCTGCGGCTGATGCACGCCCCAGAAGGCCAGCACCAGCAGCAGGATGTCGGGCATCCAGATCCAGTTGCTGGTGGGCAGCAGATTCACCACCAGGGCCAGGAACAGCGTCAGCCCGATGAACCAGGGGTTGGCCGGCAGCAGCAGTTGTTCGCCACGCGGCATGATCATGGCGCACCCTCCGATACCGGGGCCATCGGCGCCGGGCGGCGCCGGGCGGATTTGTCTTCCCGCGCCTTTTTCTGCGCTGCGGCGTTGGCCGTGGTCAGCACCGTCAGCTCCTGCGGGGCCGGCAGTTCGGCGGCCAGCACTTCGTTGCGTGGCGTCAGCACCAGAACATGGCGGGCACCTTCCATCCGGGCCAGAGGCTGGCTGTCGATGCGCAGGAAGGCGGTGGCGCCCTGGCGCTCGACCACCGTGATCGTGGCCACCGGCAGGTCTGGCGGATAGATGCCATCCAGGCCGCTGGTCACCAGCGTGTCGCCAGGCTGGATGTCGCTGTCGCTGGGCATGTAGCGCAGCTCCAGCATGTCCGGGGCCAGATTCGAGGACAGGCCGTACATCACGCCGCGCACTCCGGTGCGGGTCACCTGCACGGGGATGGCCTGGTCACGATCGACCAGCAGGCGCACCTCGCTGGTAAAAGGCTGCACCCGCACCACCTGCCCGAGCACGCCCTGGGCGTCCATCACCGGGCTGCCCGGCAGGATGCCCGCGACCTGGCCCTTGTCCAGAATCACCCGGCGCGAATAGCTGTCCGGCGATTCGTACACCACCTGCGCCGCCTGGGCCGGCAGGGGCAGGCGCTCGCGCAGGCCCAGCAGGGCCCGCAATTCCCGGTTTTCCTGCCCCAGCAGCTCTGCCTGATGGGCCTGCAGGCTCATGGCGGTGATTTGCTCTTCGGCCCGATGGGCGGCGCTTTGGGCGGTTTCCAGCTTTTCCAGGTAATCGGCCGCATCGCTGAGCAGGCGCAGCGGCTGCAACAGCGCCTGCTGCACCGGATAAAGCACCGTGGCCAGGGCCTGGCGCAGCGGGGCGATCAGGTGCAGCCGCGCATCGGCCAGCATCAGCACCAGGGACAGAATGCAAAAAACCGCCAGTTGCGCTGGAGCGGGAAGGCGGTTTTTGAACAGCGAAGGTGCATCCCTCTCCAGGGTGCGCAGGCTCATGGCTCGCTGGTGAAGATGCTGCCTTGGCGGTCGAGGTGGTCCAGCGCCATGCCGCAGCCGCGCACCACGCACGACAGGGGGTCTTCGGCCACCAGCACCGGCAGGCCGGTTTCTTCGGACAGCAGGCGATCCAGATCGCGCAGCAGGGCGCCGCCGCCGGTCAGCATCATGCCGCGCTCGGCAATGTCGGCGCCCAGCTCGGGCGGGGTCTGCTCCAGCGCGTTCTTCACGGCGCTGACGATCTGGTTGAGCGGCTCGTTCAGGGCTTCCAGCACTTCGTTGCTGGAGATGGTGAAGCTGCGCGGCACGCCTTCGGAGAGGTTGCGCCCGCGCACCTCGATCTCCTTGACCTCGTTGCCGGGGAAGGCGCTGCCGATTTCCTTCTTGATGAGTTCGGCGGTGGGCTCGCCGATCAACATGCCGTAGTTGCGGCGGATGTAGCTGATGATGCTTTCGTCGAACTTGTCGCCGCCCACGCGCACGCTGCCCTTGTAGACCATGCCGCCCAGGGAGATGACGCCCACTTCGGTGGTGCCGCCGCCGATGTCCACGACCATCGAGCCGGAGGCTTCCGACACCGGCAGGCCCGCGCCGATGCCGGCCGCCATGGGCTCCTCGATCAGGTAGACGCCGGCGGCGCCGGCCGCCTCGGCGGCGTCCTTGATGGCGCGGCGCTCGACCTGGGTGGAGCCGCAGGGCACGCAGATGATGATGCGCGGGCTGGGCGCCATCACGTTGCGCGGATGCACCATCTTGATGAACTGCTTGATCATCTGCTCGGTGATGACGAAGTCGGCGATCACGCCGTCCTTCATGGGGCGGATGGCCTCGATGTTGCCGGGCACCTTGCCCAGCATGGCCTTGGCTTCGCGGCCCACGGCCTGGATGACCTTCTTGCCGTGCGGGCCGCCTTCGTGGCGGATGGCCACGACCGAAGGCTCATTCAGAACCACGCCCTTGTCGCGGGCAAAAATCAGGGTGTTGGCGGTGCCAAGATCGATCGCCAGATCGGTCGAGAAGTACCGGCGGAAAGCTCCGAACATTCAAAAATCCTTTGCGGCACGGCACGCGCTTCGGCTTGCCATCGCCGGGGTCTAACGGGGAAAAAAGAGGGGGATGGGGTGTTTTTTGCGCTTTTGCGCACACCGAGAAGGGGCTTTTCGCGCAAAGGAAAGATAATACCGCATTGCCTGTGAATAACCCCAGGTTCCTGGCATTGGCCTTCACACTTTTACGTCCGGTTGCTGGCCGGTTTTCTCTCGGATTGCACGATGGCACTTACTTCCCAAGACATTGACCGCATTGCCAATCTGGCACGGCTGGAACTTTCCCCCGAAAAAAGCGAGCGGATGCGCACCCAGTTGAACGATTTTTTCGGCATGGTGGCGCAGATGCAGGCCGTCGACACCAGCGGCATCGAGCCCCTGACCCACCCGGTGGCCGTGCTGCAGGACGTGCAGTTGCGCCTGCAGGACGACGTGGTCACAGAAACCAACCAGCGCGAGGCCTACCTGCGCAACGCCCCGGCAGCCGAGCAGGGGCTGTTCCTGGTTCCCAAAGTCATTGAATAACTGTCTGCCGGTTCGTTTTATGAGTACCCAAGATTTGCATCACCTCAGCATCGCGGCCCTGGCCGCGCAGATCCGCAACCGCCAGACCAGCGCCACCGAAGTGGCCCAGCACTTCCTGGCGCGAACCAGGGCCCAACAGGCGCTGGGCGCGTTTCTGGCCGTCGATGAAGACGTCACCCTGGCCCAGGCCCGGGCGCAGGACGCGGCCATTGCCGACGGCAGCGCAGGCCCGCTGGCGGGCGTGCCCATCGGGCACAAGGACGTGTTCGTCACGCGCGACTTTCCCACCACCGCCTCCAGCCGGATGCTGGCGGGCTACCGCTCGCCGTTCGACGCCACCGTCGTCACCCGGCTGGCCGATGCGGGCTGCGTCACCCTGGGAAAACTGAGCTGCGACGAGTTTGCGATGGGCAACGGCAACGAAAGCGCCGCCATCGCCCCCGTGGGCATGGACGCCCCGGCCCCGGTGCGCAACCCCTGGGACACGGGCCGCGTGCCCGGCGGCTCCTCGGGCGGCAGCGCCGCCGCCGTGGCCGCCCGCATGGTGGCTGCGGCCACGGGGACGGACACGGGCGGCTCGATCCGCCAGCCCGCCAGCTTCTGCGGCATTACCGGCATCAAGCCCACCTATGGCCGCGCCAGCCGTTACGGGATGATTGCCTACGCCTCCAGCCTGGACCAGGCCGGGCCGATGGCCCACAGCGCCGAGGACTGCGCCCTGCTGCTGTCGGTGATGTGCGGGCCGGACGTGCAGCGCGATTCGACCAGCCTGGACGTGCCTGCCGAAAACTTCACCCGCCAGCTGGGCGACAGCATCGAGGGGCTGCGCATCGGCGTGCCCGCCGAGTTCTTTGCCGACGGGCTGGCCGACGACGTGCGCAGCGCCGTGGATGCCGCGCTGAAGGAATACGAAAAACTCGGCGCCCGACTGGTGCCGGTGCAGTTGCCGCGCACGCAACTGTCGGTGCCTGCCTACTACATCATCAGCCCGGCCGAGGCCAGCTCCAACCTGTCGCGCTTCGACGGCGTGCGCTACGGCCACCGGACGGCCCAGCCCGCCGATTTGCAGGATTTGTACAAAAAGTCCCGCGCCGAAGGCTTTGGCGACGAGGTGCAGCGGCGCATCATGATCGGCGCCTACGTGCTGTCGGAAGGCTATTACGACGCCTATTACCTGCAGGCGCAGAAAATCCGCCGCCTGATCGCCAACGATTTCCAGGCCGCCTTCCAGCAGTGCGACGTGATCGCCGGGCCGGTGGCCCCCAGCGTGGCGTGGCAGCTGGGCGACAAGGCCGACCCGCTGGCCAGCTATCTGGCCGACGTGTTCACCCTGCCCGCCTCGCTGGCCGGGCTGCCGGCCATGAGCCTGCCGGCCGGTACCGGCGCGGGCGGCCTGCCGGTGGGCCTGCAACTGATCGGCAACTATTTGCAGGAGGGGCGGCTGCTGAACGTGGCGCACCGCTTGCAGCAGGTGACGGACTTCCACCGCGCCAGCCCGGCCAACATTGAATAATTCAGTAGCTACTTCCGCTGGAATTCAAACGATTTCAGATATGAAACCATCTGAAATCTCTGCATAGCAAGCGGAAACAGCTCTCTTTTTAAAGTAGAACCCATGACTGCCCCCCTGATTCACGGTTACGAAGTCGTCATCGGCTTTGAAACCCACGCCCAGTTGGCCACGGCCAGCAAGATTTTCAGCCGCACCAGCACCGCCTTCGGCGCGGAGCCGAACACCCAGGCCAGCGCCGTCTGCCTGGCCCTGCCCGGCACGCTGCCGGTGATGAACAAGAAGGCGGTGGAATGCGCCATCCAACTCGGGCTGGCGCTGGGTTCGCACATCGCACCGCGCAGCATTTTTGCCCGCAAGAATTACTTCTACCCCGACCTGCCCAAGGGCTACCAGATCAGCCAGTTCGAGATTCCCGTGGTGCAGGGCGGCGAGGTCAGCTTCTACCTGGGCGACGAGAAGAAAACCGTGCGCCTGGTACGTGCCCACCTGGAAGAAGACGCGGGCAAATCGGTGCATGACCTGTTCCCCGCCGAATCGGGCATCGACCTGAACCGCGCGGGCACGCCGCTGCTGGAGATCGTGACCGAGCCGGACATCCGCTCCAGCGCGGAGGCCGTGGCCTACGCCAAGGAGCTGCACAAGATCGTCACCTGGATCGGCATCTGCGACGGCAACATGCAGGAAGGGTCGTTCCGCTGCGACGCCAACGTCTCGGTGCGGAGGCCCGGCCAGCCGCTGGGCACGCGCCGCGAGATCAAGAACCTGAACTCGTTTCGCAACATGCAGCAGGCCATCGACTACGAAATCCGCTGGCAGATCGAACAGATCGAGGACGGCCACACCATTCAGCAGGCCACCGTGCTGTTCAACCCCGACACGGGCGAAACCCGCGCCATGCGCACCAAGGAAGACGCGGCCGACTACCGCTACTTCCCCGACCCCGACCTGCCGCCGCTGGTCATCGCCCCCGAATGGGTGGAACAGGTCAAGGCCGCCATGCCCGAACTGCCGCGTGCCCAGGCCGAGCGCTTCGTGCAGCAATACGGCCTGCCCGAGTACGACGCCACCACGCTGACGCAATCGCAGGCCATGGCCGCCTACTTCGAAGACACGGCCCAAGCCTGCGGCCAGCCCAAGCTGGCCAGCAACTGGGTGATGGGCGAAATCTCGCGCCGCCTGAACGCCGAGGAAATCGGCATGGACGCGGTGAAGGTCGGCAGCGCCCAGCTGGGGCAGTTGATCGCCCGCATCCAGGACAACACCATCAGCAACAACGCCGCCAAACAGGTATTCGAGGCCCTGTGGGCCGGCGAAGGCCAGGACGTGGATGCCGTCATCGAGGCCAAGGGCCTGAAACAGATGAACGACACCGGCGCCCTGGAGGCCATCATCGACGCGGTGATCGCCGCCAACCCGGCCAACGTCGAGCAGTACCGCGCAGGCAAGGACAAGGCCTTCAACGCCCTGGTCGGCCAGGTGATGAAGGCCAGCAAGGGCAAGGCCAACCCGGGGCAGGTAAACACGCTGCTCAAGACAAAACTGGGCGGCTAAACTGGCTCGCCCAGCCTGAACAACGCGGCCCCTTGCCGGGATTCCGAGGCCCACGCGGCAGGAATCCGGGGGCGCAGGAATTTTGCAGATGGACGCTGTTGCAAGCCTTTATTTCTCTCTGATCGTCCCTGTCTGTCTGTGGTTGCTGGCGCTGGTTTGCGCCGGTGTCTGGTGGGGCATGGGCCGCCCGGCGTATCTGCCGTGGTACGCCTGCGCTTCGTTTTTCGGCGGTATCGGGCTGGCGGCGCAGACCGTCATACCAGCTGCGGACTACGCGCCGATGGCCCCTTTTCTGTCCCCGTCCTACACCCTGGCGATCATCGGACTGACCTGGGCCCTGGCCCTGCGCCTGAAGATCGTCATGAGCTGGCGCTGGACGCTGGTGGTCGGCCTGCTCATCGAATTGCTGATCGTCTATTTCTCCTGGGGACGCGAAAGCCTGTCCGCCCGCCTGGTCGTGATGGCCCTGGGGCTGTCCGCACTGCTGCTGCAACTGCTGCCCGGGCTGCTGCGGCTGCGCTGGCGGGCGCTGTCCTTCGTGGATCGGGGGCTGGTCTGCGGTTATGGCGTGTATACCCTGTTCGTCATCGTGCGGCCCGTGCTGCTGTTCAGCGACCCGGAGAGTTTCGGCCAGCCATTTGCCCTGGGGGTGTCGCTGATCTGGCTGATCACGCTGTACGGCTCGATCATCATGGGCATCGGCTTCACCGGCTTTTTCCTGGCTGCCGCCGGGCTGGATTCGGTGCAGCAGCTGCGCAACGAGCGTGACCAGGACCCGCTCACCGGCCTGCTCAACCGCCGCGCCCTGCTGGCGCCGTGGCCCGAGCTGGCCACCTCGGGCGCAGTGATCGCCCTGTGCGATCTGGATCACTTCAAGCGCATCAACGATACCTGGGGCCATCCCACGGGCGATGCCGTGCTGCAAACCCTGGCAGCCCTGCTCACCGCCAACGTGCGCCCCAGCGACCGGGTGGGCCGCTACGGCGGGGAGGAGTTTGTCCTGGTACTGCACGGCGTGACGCTGACGGCGGCCATCTCCCGCCTGGAGTTCGTGCGCACCCAGATGGAACACACCACGTGGCCGACCTTGCCGCCCGGCACCTCGGTCACGTTGAGCCTGGGCGCCGTGGAACTGCGCCCGCAGGAGACGCTGGAAGAGGCCATCGCCCGCGCCGACGTGCAGCTGTACGCCGCCAAGCAGGGCGGGCGCAACCGCCTGTGCTGGCAGGAGTGAGCCGCCCCATGCGCCGCCCCATGAATCACCCCGTCACGCAGCCGCGTTGAACTGCACCACCCAGTCGGCAAGCTCTGCCGCCGGCAACGGCCGGCTGAAGAAATACCCCTGCCAGGTATTGCAGCCGTAGCCTTGCAGAAAGTCGCGCTGGGCGGCAGTCTCCACCCCTTCGGCGATCACGCTCAGGCCCAGGCTGGTGCCCAGGGCCACCACGGTGCGGGCAATGGCCGCATCGTTGGCATCGGTCAGCACGTCGCGCACGAAGCCCTGGTCGATCTTGAGCTGGTCCAGCGGCAGGCGCTTCAGGTAGGCCAGCGAGGAATAGCCGGTACCGAAATCGTCCAGCGAGAAGGCGATGCCGTGGCGCTTGAGCTGGAGCATCTTGTCGATGGTGTCCTCCACGTCCTGGAGCAGCAGGCTTTCGGTCAGCTCCAGCTCCAGGTAGCGCGGGTCGGCCCCGGTCTGGGCGACGGCACCGAGTACCCGCTGCACGAAATCGGGCTGGTGGAACTGCCGGGGACTGACGTTGATGGCAATGCTCAAGCCCGCCAGCAGCGGCACCTTGCTCCAGGCCGCCAGCTGGGCGCAGGCGGTGTGCAGCACCCAGTTGCCCAGGGCCAGAATCTGCCCGCTGTCCTCGGCCAGCGGGATGAACAGCGCGGGAGACACCAGGCCGCGCTCGGGGTGGCGCCAGCGCAGCAGGGCTTCGCAGCCGATGACCTTGCGGGCATGCACCTGGGGCTGGTAGAACAGTTCGAAGTGGCCTTGCTCCAGGCTGGTGCGCATCTGCGCTTCCAGTTGCACGCGCTCCTGCATGGCGGTGTGCATGTTGGGCGAATAGAACTGCAAAGTGTCGCGCCCGGCGGTCTTGGCCTGGTACATGGCCAGATCGGCACGCTTGAGCAGTTCCTCGGCGGTCAGCTCCTGGCCCAGGAACAAGGCGATGCCGATGCTGGCCGTGGTGTGGTGCGGTTCGCCGTGCAGCAGGAAGGGGGCGCGGAACACTTCCAGGATGCGCTGGCCGGTCTGCTCGACCAGGGAGACGGCCTCGCCGGGGTGGCGGGACAGGTTTTCCAGCAGGACGACGAATTCATCATCGCCGTGGCGGGCCACGGTGTGGCGCTCGTGGGTGCTGCTGCGCAGGCGTTCGGCCACCTGCTGGAGCAGGGCGTCCCCGCTCTCATGGCCCTTGACTTCGTTGACGGTCTTGAAGTGGTCGATGTCCAGCATCAGCACCGCGCCATAGATGCGCTGCTCGGCGCTGCGGGCCAGCGTGTGCTGCAGGGTGATGAGCAGCTGGCGGCGGTTGGGCAGGCGGGTCAGGGCGTCGTAGTACTCCAGGTAGGTGATTTTTTCTTCGGCGGCCCGGCGCTGGGTCAGATCCTGGAGCACCACCAGCTGCCCGTTGCCCAGCTGCACGCCGGAGATTTCCAGGATGCGTTCCTTGCCCTCCCCGTCAGTGATGCGGTATTCCCCGGGCGGGATCAGTCCATCGCCGGCGCGGGCCTGCGCGGCCAGGCGCTCCCAGTCCTGGCGCACCTGTTCGCGCACGGCCGGGTCGGGGTAGGCTTTTTCCCACCAGGTGGCCAGGTCGGGCATCGTTGCCGCGTCGTAGCCGGTGACGATGGTGTAGTACGGGTTCAGGTAGCTGATGGTGCCGTCTTCCTGCGTCCAGCTCACGCCGACGGGCAGATGGCGCAGGATGTTGCGCTGCTGTTCTTCGCGGTCGCGCAGGGCTTCCTGCATCTGCCGCCGCTCGGTAATGTCCTGGATGACGGCCAGGTGGTAGGTGGGCGCCTGCCCGAGGGTCCACATGGGGGAGATGTTCACCTCGACCCAGACGGGGCGGCCGTTTTTGTGCAGCATCCGCTGCTCCAGGTGGTACTCCCGGATTTCGCCGACCAGCAGCCGCTGGTGCTGCTGGAGCGCAACGGACAGGTCTTCCGGCTCCAGCAGCTCCTGGAAGGTTTTGTCGTGCAGTTGCGCCTCGGAATAGCCCAGGATATGGGCGTAACGCTGGTTGATGCGCAGCAGGTGCCCGGACCGGGCATCGGTCAGGGCCATGCCCACGGTGGCCTGGTTGAAGACGGCCAGGAAGTTCGCTTCGCTGACGGCCAGGGCCACCGTATGACGGGACAGCGTCCAGCCGACCAGGACGCCCACCAGCACGGCGGCCAATGCGCCGCCCACGGCAATCCACCAGGGCAGCAACTGCTCGGCATAGGAGAGCATGGCGCGGCTGGGCACGAATTCCAGCCGCCAATACCGGTCATGCACCTGCACGATGCGCACCTGGGGTGCCAGGTGCCGCGCCTGCTGGGCCGAGGCAAAGTTGCTCGACTGGCCGACCAGCAGGGCGGGGGTCTGCGGGGGCGCAACCTGCGTGCCGATGTCGCGGATCTGCACGGCCACACCCCGGAAAAAGCCCAGTTGCTCCAGGCTCTCCAGCATCGCCGATACGTCCACCGAGGTACCGACCGACCCCAGAAACTCCCGCTCATCGGGATGGCTCCAGGGCTGTTCCGTTTCCAGGAACACCGGCAGGCGCAGCAGGAAGCCCTCCGTTCCCTGTTTGAGAGTGAAAGGGGCGGACATCGTTGCCTGGCCGCTGGTCCGCCCGGCCAGCAGGGCCGTCAGATTGTTGGGCTGGGTGGCCAGGTCCAGGCCCCAGACGCTTTCGTTCCGGTCCAGCGGCCACAGGTACTCCAGCAGGAAGTATTCGTCGCGCACGGTGGTGGGCATGTCCGGCAGCACCAGCCCGGTGCGCACGGCCTGCTCCTGCATCCGCTGGACATAGTCGGGCAACGCCTGCCGGGGCACCCGGCGGACAAAGGACAGGGAGCGGATCTCTGCGTAGTTTTGCGAGACGTTGTGTACCGCCGCCACCTGGTGGAACTGGTCGAAGCGCAGGTAGGGGTTGATGAGGAACAGGTCGCGCAATCCGGCAGTGACTTCGGTGTAGGCCGTGATGCGGTGGGACAGCGCGTCGGTGGAGGAGCGCACCTCTTCGGTAAAGCGCACTTCGGCCAGGGCAGCGTCGGCAGAGCGTTGCTGCTCCACCAGGCCATAGGTCAGCCCCCACCCTGCCAGCACGACGACCGCGCCGATAAACCAATGACCATGTTTGCGCCAAAAAGCGGTAGGCTTCATCAGGAGTGTCCTTTCCAAACGCGCCGCCAAGGACTGCGGATACACAGGCTAGCGACTTTCGTCATCGGAAGGGAAGGGGCAAAACCCGTGCGCAGCCGCCCTGGTTCACACTGATTTGGATTTGGCTGCATCCCCGGCCCAATGCTGGCATCATCGCGGGTTTGGTTTTTTCCTCGCAGCCCTGGCTGCCCGCCCATGACTGATACCACTGCTGCGGCCCCCGCCCCCGATTCCGCTCCCACCACTGATTCCACGCCCCAGCCCTCGCGCCGTGCCCCCCACCCGGTGCTGGTGCAGCTCGGACAGCTTTACCCGGCACTGTTCGGCGCCACGGTGCAACCGCTCAAGCGCGGGATTTTTCAAGACCTGCTGACCGCACACGGCGAGGTGCTGGACAAGGCGCAGCTCAAAGTTGCCATGGCCATCCACACCCGTTCCACCCGCTACCTGCAGGCCGTGGCCAGCGGTGCCGCACGGCATGACCTGCAAGGCAACGCCGTGGAGGCGATGGCCCCCGAGCACGTGCTGCACGCCGTGCTGGAAGTGTTCAAGCGCCGCAAGCCGCGCCCCGGCGAAACCGTCGAGCAGCAGCAACAGCGCCTGCAACGGCGCATTGCGCAAATCTTCACCGACAGCGGCCTGACCCGCGAAGCCCTGCTGGAACGCGCCAACATCAAGGAGCCGACGGCCCTGGCCACGCTGACCGCCGCCCTGGACTACGCCGCCGAGCAGGACGCCCGCGCCGAAGCCGTGCAACGCGCCTTTGCCGCCAGCGGCGCGGCCAGCCCCGCCGCCTTTGCCCAGATGTACGGGATGCACCCCAAGGCCGTCGAGCGCCAGCTGGCCCGCGCTGCACAGCTGCAAGCCTTGCGCAGCGCCTGACGGTCGGCGGCGGCACCCAGGCGGTGTATGGTTCGGGGCTCTGTGCGCTTTACCGACCCTGCCTTATGTCCCCCACCGTTCTCGGCACCCTGCATACCGTTTTACGTGGCCGTGCCCAACCCTATGCCCGGCTGGATGGCCGCCCCGGCGGCCCCAGCGCCATCGACAAGCAACCCGTGCCCGGCCCGGTGCCCGTGGCCGAACTGGGGCTGGAGGGCGACGAGCAGGGCGACCGCAAAGTCCACGGCGGGCCGGACAAGGCCATCCACCACTACCCTTGGGAACATTACGCCGCCTGGCGCGGCGAGCTGGGCGACCTGCCCGTGCTGCGCCAGCCCGGGGCGTTCGGCGAGAATTTTTCCACCACCGGCATCACCGAGGCCACGCTGTGCTGGGGCGATCGGGTGCGCGTCGGCACCTGCCTGCTGGAGCTGGCGCAAACCCGCCAGCCGTGCTGGAAGCTGAACACCCGCTTCGGCCAGGCCACCATGGCGCGGCAGGTGCAGACCACCGGACGCACCGGCTGGTACTGGCGCGTGCTGGAGCCGGGCAGCGTGCAGGCGGGCGATGCCATTGCCCTGGTTGACCGCCCCCACCCCGACTGGCCACTGACCCGCGTGTTGCAGGTGCTGTACCACCAGTGCCTGGACGGCGCGGCGCTGCGCGAACTGGCCGAACTGGCGCTGCCGCCCTCCTGGCAGCGCCTGGTGCAGACGCGGCTGGAGCGCCACCAGGTCGAGGACTGGGCCAGGCGTTTGGACGGGGCGCAGGACTAGCCCCATGTCATCGCCCCTCACCCCCGGCCTGCTGGCCCTGCACAGCAACTGCGCCGAAACCCTGGCGCAGGCGCTGATCGACTGGGGCCGCGCCCACCCCCTGGGGCCGCTGGAGCAGGAAGTGGTGCTGGTGCAAAGCAACGGCACTGCCGAGTGGTTCAAGATGCTGCAAGCGCAGCGCCAGGGCATCTGCGCCGCCACGCGGGTGGAGCTGCCCGCACGGTTCCTGTGGCGCAGCTGGCGGCAGATTCTGGGGCCGCAGCGCGTGCCCAGCGTCTCGCCGCTGGACGAACTGCCCATGACCTGGCGGCTGATGCGCCTGCTGCCCACCTGCCTGGAACTGCCCGCCTTTGCCCCGATTGCCCGCTTTCTGCGCGACGACCAGCCCCAGCGCCTGCTGCAACTGGCCGGCCGGCTGGCCGACCTGTTCGACCAGTATCAGGTTTACCGCAGCGACTGGCTGCTGGCCTGGGAGGCCGGGCATGACCACCTGCCGGGCCTGCCCGGCCAGACTGACCGCCCCCTGCCCGAAGGCCAGGAATGGCAGCCGCAGCTGTGGCGGGCCGTGCTGGCCGACCTGACGGCACAGGAGCGCGGCGTCACCCGCCCGGCCCTGCGCCAGCAGGTGCTGGACACCTTGCGCAGCGCCGAAGCAGGCAGCCTGCCGATTGCCCGGCGCGTACTGCTGCTGGGGCTGACCCAGGTGCCGCTGGAGATGCTGGAGTTCCTCGCCGCCCTGTCGCGCCACAGCCAGGTGATCCTGGCCGTGCCCAACCCCTGCCGCTATCACTGGGCCGATGCCATCGACGGGCGCGAACTGCTGCGCCAGCAGCGCCGCCGCCATCCCGACCGGCAGCACGATCTGGCCGCCATCCCGCTGGAAGCCATGCACGCCCACGCGCACCCGCTGCTCATGGCCTGGGGGCGGCAAAGCCGCGACTATGTGCGCCTGCTGGATGAATTTGAGAGCGCTTCCCGATTGAAGGAAGCCATTTTCAAGGTGGATTTATATGATGAATCCCCTGCTGACCAGGGGAGCCTGCTAGAACAAGTGCAGCGCAGCATCCGCGACCTGCTGCCGCTGGCCGAACACCCGCGCAATACCCGGCCAGGGCACTGCATCCCCGTGGCCGACCAGTCCATCGTGCTGCACAGCGCCCACAGCCTGGTGCGCGAGCTGGAAGTGCTGCACGACCACCTGCTGACCCTGTTCGCCGCACCGGCATCGCCGGGCCGCGCCGCGCTGCAACCGCGCAACGTTATCGTCATGCTGCCGGACATTGCCGCGGCGGCCCCGGCCATCCGCGCCGTGTTCGGCCAGCACCGCCCGGGCGACCCGCGCCGCATCCCGTTTGCCATTGCCGATCTGGCCGCCCAGGCGCACAGCCCCCTGGTGGCCGCGCTGCACTGGCTGCTGCGCCTGCCGCAGGAGCGCTGCCGCCTGAGCGATCTGGCCAGCCTGCTGGACGTGCCCGCCCTGGCCGCCCGCTTCGGCCTGGCGGCGCACGACGCCCCGCAGCTGCGCCAGTGGATGGCGCAGGCCGGCATCCGCTGGGGGCTGGATGCCCGGCACCGCAACGCCCTGCACCTGGGCGCTTGCGGCGACACGAACAGCGCCTGGTTCGGCCTGCAGCGCATGTTGCTCGGCTACGCCAGCGGCGCCAGCCCCATTGCCCAGGACGGCCTGCCCGCCAGCGCCGACTGGCACGGCATCGCCCCCCTGGCCGACGTCGCCGGGCTGGATGCCGAACTGGCCGGCGTGCTGGCCGCCCTGCTCTCGCGCCTGCTGGACTGGTGGCAGGCGGCGCTGGAACCGGCCCCCCCCGAAGTCTGGGCGCAGCGCCTGCGCAGCCTGCTGGCCGACTGTTTTGCCGCGCAGGATGCGCTCGACCAGGCCGTGCTGCAAGGGCTGGAGCAAAGCCTGCAGGACTGGCTGCAAGCCTGCGAACACGCCCGCTTTGCCGCCCCCCTGCCGCTGCAGGCCGTGCAGACCGCCTGGCTGGAGGCCCTGCAAACGCCCGCCCTGGCCGAGCGCTTTCATGCCGGGGGCGTCACCTTCTGCACCCTGCAGCCCATGCGGGCGATTCCGTTCGAGGTGGTCTGCCTGCTCGGCATGAACGATGGCGACTACCCGCGCCGCGCCAGCAAGAACGGCTTCGACCTGATGCAGCAGCCCGGCCAGTACCGCCCCGGCGACCGCGCCCGGCGCGACCACGACCGCCAGCTGATGCTGGACGCCCTGCTCTCGGCGCGGCGCCAGCTTTACCTGAGCTGGGCCGGGCACAGCGTGCGTGACAACAGCCCGCAGCCGCCCTCGGTGCTGGTGGCGCAATTGCGCGACTACCTGTCTGCCGGCTGGCACGGCGAAATGGACGGCGACAGCAACGGCGACGTCGTCGCCCAGCGCAGCCATGCGCACCCGCTGCAACCCTTCAGCCGCCGCTATTTCGAGGCGGACAGCCCTCTCACCACCTACGCCCGCGAATGGCAGGCAGCCCACCAGACCCCGGCAGCCCCGGCGGACGCACCGCACCCGCCCGTGGCCCGGGAAGGCCAGCCCCTGACCCTGGCCGCACTGGCCCGCTTCATGCGCCACCCGGCCCGCAGCTTTTTGCGCCAGCAATGGCAGGTGGCCTTCGACCTGGGCGAAGACGCCGCGCCGGACGACGAATGCTTCACCCTGGCCGGGCTGGACGCCTATGCCCTGGTGGCGCAACTGCAGGACAGCATCGCCCCGCAGGCACAGACCGGCCCGTCTGCCGTGGAAAGCTTGCTCACGCGCCAGCTCACCCATCTGCAACACGCCGGGCAACTGCCCCTGGCGGGCCTGGGCGAACAGGAAAAAGCCGCCCTGCACGCCAGCACCCTGCGCAGCCTGCAGGCCTGGGGGCAACTGCAAAACCACTACGTCCACAGCGCCCCGCACCAGGCACTGCACTTTGCGCACCAGGGCGTGGTGCTGGACGACTGGCTCGACAACCTGCGCCGCAGCAGCACCGAATCCCCCCCCGTCGCCCTGCTGCTGGCCCCCGGCAAGCTGCTGCAAGGCGAGGGCGAAAAAGCCGCCGTGCGCCTGCACTCCCTGCTGCCCGTCTACCTGCGCAGCATGGCCGCAGCCGCCTGCGGCACGGCGCTGGCGCTGTGGGTCGTCGGGCGCGATACCTGTTTGCGCATCGCTCCCCAGGAGCAACCCAGCGCCACCGCCGCCCTGCAAGCCTGGCTGGCCGCGTGGCAGAACGGCCAAAGCCAGCCATTGCCGCTGCCGGTAAAAACCGCCCTGGCGCAGGTCACGGGGGCCAAACCCTCGCCCCGGGAAACCTACGAAGGCGGCTTTCACCACACGGGCGAAGCCGCCGAGCTGGAATGGGCCCGCTTCTTTCCCGACTTTGCCGCCCTCACCGACGATGGCCGCTTTGCCGCCTGGGCCGACACCCTGTACGCCCCGCTGGCCGCGTGGGGGGCGCAGTCGGTGGACATCGTGGCCTGGGAGCAACTGGACGCGGCCCTGCTCGCCGCCCCCACGGAGGCGCCCCATGCCTGAACCCCTGCAAAAACTGGAACCCGCCCGCTTCCCCCTGCACGGCAGCCGCCTGATCGAAGCCAGCGCGGGCACCGGCAAGACCTGGACGATTGCCGCGCTGTACGTGCGCCTGGTGCTGGGGCATGGCGCTGACGGCGGCGAAAGCGCAGCAAGCGCCTTCGCCCCGCAGGGCCGACCCCAGCCGTTGCAACCGGCCGAGATTCTGGTGATGACCTTCACCCGCGCCGCCACGCGCGAACTGAGCGAGCGCATCCGCGACCGGCTGGTCGAGGCGGTGGCGTGCTTTCGCGGGCAGGCGGCAGGCGACGATTTCCTGCAAACATTGCTGCTGGACTACCCCGACGCCCGCCAGCGCGAACAGGCCGCGTGGCGGCTGGAGCTGGCCGCGCAGGGCATGGACGATGCGGCCATCTTCACCATCGACGCCTGGTGCCAACGCGTGCTGCGCGAACACGCCCTGGACAGCGGCAGCCTGCTGGACGAAACCCTGGAAGCCGACGAGGCCCAGCGCCGCCACGAAGCCCTGCAGGACTACTGGCGGCAGCAGTGCTACCCGCTGGATGCCGACGGCCTGGCCCTGCTGCAAACGCAGTGGAAGGACTTTCCCGCCTTCGCCCAGGACATTCGTGCCCTGCCGCTGGAGGACATCGACCCGGCCCTGGGCGCAGGCGACCTGGGCACCCTGCTGCCGCAATGGCAGGCCGAGCAGGGCGCAGCCCTGGCCGCGCTGGCCCAGGGCTGGGCGCAGCAGGCCGATGACTACGAAATCTGGCTGGAAGGGCAGTGGGCCAACAACAAGAACGCCTGGGATGGCCGTCGGCTCCAGCGCGGCCATTGCCTGAAATGGCTGCAAACCTTGAAAGACTGGGCCGCCGTCCCCTTCCCCGATCTGGCCGGGGCCATGGCAACCGGGACCACCCGCCTGACACCCGCCGGACTGGACGAGGCCCGCAAGGGCGACGTGGCGGTCGATTACCCCCCCCAAGCCGCCGCCCTGGAGCAATTGCTGGCCGATTTGGCCGCCCTGCCCGCCACCGGCACCCGCCTGCGCCAGCACGCCGCCGCGCGGGTGCAGCAGCGCCTGCAATGGCTCAAAAGCCAGGCGGGCAGCTTCGGCTTTGCCGACATGCTCCAGCGCCTGGACGCGGCCCTGACCGGCCCCCAGGGCCCGGTGCTGCGCCAGCGCCTGCTGCAACAGTACCCGGTGGCGCTGCTGGACGAGTTTCAGGACACCTCGCCGCTGCAATACCGCCTGTTTGCCGGCATCTACCAGCCCGAACGCAACGCGGCGGACAGCGCCCTGCTGCTGATCGGCGACCCCAAGCAGTCGATCTACGGCTTTCGCGGGGCCGACATCTACAGCTATCTGCAAGCCCGCACGGCCACTGCGGGGCGGCACTACGTGCTGGACACCAACTACCGCTCCAGCACCGCCCTGGTCGCCGCCGTGAATCAGTGGTTCGCCCAGGCCGAACAGCGCCCCGGGCCGGGGGCGTTCCGCTTCCGGGAAGGCACGGCGGCCAACCCCCTGCCCTTCATCGCCGTGGCCGCCCAGGGCCGCAAGGAACGCTTGCAGGCCCACGGCCAGGACATGCCCGCCCTGCACCTGAACTGGCACGCCGCGCCCGAACCGGTCAGCGGCCACGATCTGCAAACCCTGTTCGCCCAGGCCTGCGCCGAGCAACTGGCCCAGTGGCTGAACGACCCGGCCCTGGGCTTTGTCCAACCTGGCCGCGACCCGCAGCGCCTGCGCCCCGGCGACGTGGCCATCCTGGTGCGCAACCGCAAGGAGGCCGCCGCCGTGCGCCGCCAGCTGGCGCGACGCCGGATTGCCTCGGTCTACCTGTCCGACCGCGAATCGGTCTTTGCCAGCGCCGAGGCGCAAGACCTGCTGTTCTGGCTCCAGGCCGTGGCCGAGCCGCTGAACACCCGGGCGCTGCGGGCCGCCTTTGCCACACGCCTGCTCGACCTGCCCCTGGCCGCCCTGCAGCAACTGGCGCAGGACGACACCCTGCTGGACGAACGCACCGAGCAGCTGCGCACCCTGCACCATATCTGGCAGCGCCAGGGCGTGCTGGCCATGCTGCGCTCCAGCCTGCACCTGCTGGACCTGCCCGCGCGGTGGCTGGCCCAGACGGGCGGCGAACGGCGCCTGACCAATGTGCTGCACCTGGGCGAACTGCTGCAACAGGCCAGCGCCGAGCTGGAAGGCGAGCAGGCGCTGATCCGCTGGCTGATGGCCGAAATCGCCCAGCCCGGCGGCGACGCCGAAGCGCAGACCGTGCGCCTGGAAAGCGATGCCGATCTGGTGCAGGTCATCACCATCCACAAAAGCAAGGGGCTGGAGTACCCGCTGGTCATGCTGCCCTTTGCCAGTGACTTCACGGCCAAGGAAAAACGCAACACCGCCTGGGTGCGCCGCCGCGACGGCAGCATTGCCCTGGAGGTGAGCGCCGACGATCTGGCCCAGGCCGAGGAAGAGCGCCTGCGCGAAGACCTGCGCCTGTTCTACGTCGCCGCCACCCGCGCCCGCCACCTGCTCTGGCTGGGCCTGGGGCCGTTGAAAAAAGGCAACGGCAAAGCCTGCCAAAACGAGCGCAGCGCCAGCGGCTACCTGCTGGCGGGCGATGCCGCACACACTCCCGCGCAGTGGCAAAACGCCTTGCAGGCATTCCAGGAATCTTGCCAAAACAGCCAGCTAACGCTTATCCAGCAAACGCCAGCAGCTACGCTTTTCGAGAGCCATGCCGCCGCCCCCGTGCTGCGCGAAGCGCCCCTCTACACCGGCCACTTCGACCGCAGCTGGGGCATTGCCAGTTTCTCCGCCCTGGTGCGCGACCTGGGGCAGGACACCACCGCGCAGGAGCCGCCTTCGCCGGACGAAGCCCTGCTGGCCCTGCGCCCCGCCGATGACGAACAGGCCGCCACCGCAGCCGGTACGCCGCTGCCGCCGCCCGCCGCCCGCGCCACGCCCGAAGCCGTCTGGCACCGCTTTCCCAAGGGGCCGCTGGTCGGCAACTTCCTGCACGACCAGTTGCAGTGGTGGGCAGACAACGGCTTTGCCCCCCTGACCGGCCCGCTGCACCAGGCGCTGCTGCGCCGCTGCGCCCGCGCCGGGTACCACCAGGGGCAGGCCGACGACGTGGCGCAATGGCTCGCCGCCCTGGCGCAGTACCCGCTGCCGGGGGCCGACGCCAGCCTGCCGCACCTCGCCACGGTGCTGACCGAAATGGAGTTCTGGCTACCGCTGGCCCCGCTTTCCAGCGCCGATGTGGACGCCCTGTGCCGCCAGCACCTGCTGCCCGGCCAGGAGCGCCCCGCGCTGGTGCCGCGCCAGCTGCACGGCATGGCCATGGGCTTTGCCGACCTGGTGTTTGCCCACGGCGGGCGCTACTGGGTGCTGGACTACAAGACCAACACCCTCGGCCCGGACGGCAGCGCCTACACCGCGCCGGCGCTGGCCGCCGCCATGCTGCACCACCGTTACGACGTGCAGGCCGCCCTCTACACCCTGGCCCTGCACCGCCTGCTGCGCGAGCGCCTGGGCGCGGCCTACGACCCGGCGCAGCACCTGGGCGGGGCGCTGTATTTCTTCGTGCGCGGGCTGGACGGCCAGGCCGTGCAGCACCTGCCCATCCCGCCCGCCCTGCTCGACGGGCTGGACGCCCTGATCACCGACGCCAAGGCCAGCGCATGAAGCACCACGATTCCCACACCCTCGACCTGTTTGCGCCGCAGGACGCCGCCCTGCCTCTGGCCGCGCAACTGCACGCCTGGCAGCAGGCGGGGCTGCTGCGCCAACTGGACGTGGCGTGGATGCAGTTCGTCCGCCAGCACGATGCCCACGCGCCGGACTGCGTGCTGCTGGCCAGCGCCCTGCTGGCACACATGGAAGGGCGCGGCCACAGCTGCCTGCCGCTGCCCGAACTGGTGCAGGCCCCGCACGCCCTGCTGGCCTGGGACAGCAGCACGCACGACGCGCTGACCGCCCAATGGCGGCAACTGCCCGCCCGGCTGGACGGCTGGCTGCACGCCCTGCAACGCAGCCCCCTGGTGCGCGTGGCCGGGCGCGACGCCGACCTGGGCCAGCCCATGGTGCTGACCGGCACTGCCGAGGCCAGCCCCGAGGCCAACGCCCACGCCGCACCCAGGCTGTATCTGCGCCGCTACTGGCATTACGAGCAGGCCGTGGCCCGGCACATCCTGCAACGCTGCGCGGTGGCGCAAACGCCCGATGCCGAAGGCATCCGCACCTGGCTGGAGCGCCTGTTCCCCACTTCACCCACTTCGCCCGCTCTGCCCGCCAGCGCTGGCGATACCGGCCACACCAGCGAACCCTGCGACTGGCAGAAGCTGGCCTGCGCCCTGGCCCTGCGCGGACGGCTGACGCTGATCACCGGCGGCCCCGGCACCGGCAAGACCTATACCGCCGCCCGCCTGCTGGCGCTGCTGTTTGCCACCGCCGCCCAGCCCGAGCAGTTGCGCGTGGCCCTGGCCGCGCCCACGGGCAAGGCCGCCGCCCGCCTGAAGCAGGCCATCGACCAGGCGCTGCTGGGCCTGCAGGGCAGCGTCGGCCAGGCGCTGGACATCGCCGCCCTGGTCGAACGCACCGGCGCGGCCCGCACGCTGCACAGCCTGCTCGGCCTGCAACCCGGCCAGGCCGGACAGCCCAAGCCGCTGGAGGTGGACGTGCTGATCGTCGACGAAGCCTCGATGGTGCATCTGGCCATGATGGCCACGCTGCTGCAGGCGCTGCCCGCCCAGGCCCGCCTGATCGTCCTGGGCGACAAAGACCAGCTCGCCTCCGTCGAAGCCGGGGCCGTGCTGGGCGACCTGTGCCGCGATGCCGAAGGCGGCCACTACCGCCCGGACACCGTGGCCTTCGCCCAGGCTGCCGCCGGACAGACCATCCCCGCCGCCCTGCACGACGGCGCGGGCAGCCGCCTGGCGCAATGCACCGTCATGCTGCGCCACAGCCGCCGCTTCGGCGGGCCGATCGGGCAGCTGGCCCAGGCCGTCAATCGCGGCGATGCGGCGGCGGCCCAGCAGGTGCTGCAAAGCTGCACCGACGGCAGCCTGGCCTACCACGGCGGCTGCCGCATCGAAGCCGTCTGGCGCATCGCCCTGGCCGCGCACCAGCCCAGCTACCGGGACTACCTGCACGCCTTGCAGCAGGGGCCGGGGGACGATCACACCGCCTGGGTGAAAAAAGTTTTGCAGACATTCGAGCGCTTTCGCCTGCTGTGCGCCGTGCGCGAGGGCGAATGGGGCGTGGCCGGCCTGAACACCGCCATCGAGCGCGAACTCGTCGCCCGCAAGGTGCTGAAAAAAGACGGCCCCTGGTATGCGGGCCGCCCCGTCATGGTCACGCGCAACGACGCCGCGCTGGGCGTGTTCAACGGCGACATCGGCATCGCCCTGCCCAGCCCCGAGGGCGCCTTGCGCGTCTATTTCCTCGACGGCGAACAACTGCGCAGCGTCGGCGTCGCGCGGCTGGCGCAGGTGGAAACGGCCTTCGCCATGACGGTGCATAAAAGCCAGGGCTCCGAATTTGCCCACGCCGCCCTGGTGCTGCCCGCCCGCAGCGGCGTCCTCCTCGGGCGCGAGCTGGTCTACACCGGCATCACCCGCGCCAAGGCCCAGTGCACGGTGGTGACCCAGCACCCCGCCGTACTGGCCCAGGCGCTGGCCCGGCCCACGCAGCGGCACAGCGGCTTGCTCGAATTTCTTGAAAAAGAGAGCTTGTAACGCTGGTATTTATTGATTTTCAGATAGTTTTATCTTTGAAATTCAATAAATACCAGCGGTAAAAGCTCCTGAAAAATAGCAGCCTACCTCTCTACAATGCGGGTTTTCCCCTCACGCAAAGGACTTCGCCCATGACCACGCTCCGCCCCTTGTTTGCCGCCGCAACCCTGCTGGCCGCCAGCTTCACCGCCTGGGCCGAGGCCCCCGTGCAGATCGACGCGCCCTGGGCGCGGGCCACCGTGGCCGGGCAGCAGGCCAGCGGCGCCTTCATGCGCCTGACCGCACACGAGCCGCTGCAACTGGTCGGCGTCACCACCCCCGTCGCCGCCGTGGCCGAAGTGCATGAAATGAAGATGGACGGCGACATGATGAAAATGCGGGCCATCCCCAGCCTGGCGCTGCCCGCCGGCCAGACCGTCGAACTCCAACCCGGCGGCTACCACCTGATGTTCATGCAGCTCAAGGCGCCGCTGGAAGCGGGCAGCACCATCCCCGTCACCCTGCAATTCAAGAACGCCCAGGGCCAGACCCTGGAGCAGCCCCTGCAAGTGCCCGTCAAGCCGCTGGCCCAGCCCGCCGGCGGCCACGCCATGCCGCAGCACGGCGCCCCGATGCAGCACAAAGCCGGTGGTATGCAGCATTGACTTGCATTAAGCTGCACGGATTGATCAGCAGGAGGCAGTTATGAGCGACGCAAAGGCTTTTGGCTTCGGCCAATTCATCCCCGGGTACGACTTTTTGCAGCAATTGAACAAGGCAGGCCAGGGCGCCGCGCTGCCGCCGTTCTCCAGCTGGGTCGCCCCCACCGTGAGCGTCGAGGAAATCGACAAGCGCATCGAAGAACTCAAGGCCGTGCAGTTCTGGCTGGAGCAAAACGGCAAGGCCCTGGCCGCCACCGTGCAGGCGCTGCAGGTGCAGAAAATGACGCTCTCCACCTTGAAGGGCATGAACGTCAACCTGCAGGACTTCGCCCAGGCCTTCGGCGCCGCCGCCCCTGCCGGCAACCTGTCCAACTGGCCCATGGGCGCAACGCAAAAAAGCGCCCCCGGCCAGGCCGAAGCGCCGAAGCCCCAGCCCGCCGCCGAAGCAGAAAAAGCGCCCGCCGCTGCCCCCCACCCCATGGCCGAACAGGCCCAGCAGTGGTGGGGAGCGCTGACCCAGCAGTTCCAGCAAATCGCCCACCAGGTACTGCAGGATCCGGCGCAGAAAAACGCCATGGCCCAGGCCGCCAGCATGGCCAGCGACTTCACCAAGGCCGCTGCGCAAACCGCCAGCGAAATGATGCGCCAGGCCGTCGATCAGGCCACCAGCGCCGCCACTGCCGCAAAGAAACCTGCGGCCAAAAAACCGGCCGCCCAACCCAAGGCCGCCGAAAAGCCTGTCGCAAAAACGGCGGCCAAAGCAACCACAACCCGCCGCGCCACGGCCCAGCCGACCGCCAAGGCGGCGGCGCCAAAAACAACCCGCAGCGCCAAAAAAGCCTAGAAGGCGTTCAACCCGTTACTCCCGCGAAGGCGGGAGCGGCGCGGCAATGACAGCGCAAAGATCGCCAGCACGTTCTTTCAGGACGTGCTGGCGTCGCCTTTCTGCGCCCCGGCCTGCCGCGCGGCCCGCTCGGCCAGATAGCGGGCGGTGGCATCCCGGGCCATGGCCACCGACCCCAGCACCTGGCCGCGCTCGTCTTTCACCACGGAAAAGCCCATGTCCACATACAGCTTGCGCCCGTCGGCGTGCAGGCTGCGCGTGGTGCGCACGGCGCCGGGGTGGCTGCAACGGCCCGTCTGCATGGCGCGGGCAAAACCCCGGTCATGGCCGTCACGCAGGTGCATGGGGATGATGAGGTGGACGTTCTGCCCCAGCGCCTGCGCGGCAGTAAAGCCGAACAAGGCCTCTGCCGCCGGATTCCAGGCACGGATCGTGCCGGCAGTGTCGATAAAAATCAGCGCATCGCCCACGTCGCGCACGATGTGCTCCCAAACAGTGACAGACATCACAGGCCCTTCCCTTCCCGACAAAAAGATGCCCCGGCACTAAGCATCTCCCACATACACCTGGACTTGATCCCGCCCGGCCGCCTTGGCCTGGTACAGCGCCTGATCGGCCCAGCCCAGATGCTTCTCCAGGGCGTTGGCACTGTCCCAGGCCGTAATGGCGGCAACGCCGATGCTGCACGAGACGCGAATGCACGCGCCCAGCTCCAGCTCCATCGGCTGCCGGACCAGTTGCGTGCACAGGCGCCGGGCCACCTGCCGGGCCTGCTCGGCGCCGGTGCGCGGCAGCAGTACGGCAAACTCTTCCCCGCCCATGCGCCCCAGCATGTCTTCAGGGCGCAGCAGGCGCTGGGCCAGCTGCACGAACTGCTGCAGCACCCGGTCGCCGTTGGCATGGCCGTACTGGTCGTTGATGCTTTTGAAGTGGTCCAGGTCCAGCATCAGCACCGCCATGGGCTGGCCTTCGTCGCGCATCCGGGCCAGGAGTTTCGTACCCCGCTCCAGCAGGGTACGGCGGCTCCAGGCGCCGGTGAGCATGTCGTGATCGACCCATTGGCGCAACTGCTGCAGCGCCTGCTGGCGCAGGGCATAGGTACAGGCCACGGTCAGCGGGGCCAGCGACAGCAGGGCAATGCCCAGGCGCAGGGAGGTGATCTCGGCAACATGGCCCAGGCCAAAGCCGAACGCTCCCAGGGAAATGCTGACCGTCTTCCACAGGCACACCACCAGGTTCAGCAGCACCGTGGGCCGCACCCCGTAAGCCATGGCGCACCAGACCATGGCGGGCACGGAAAAACCCAGCGAGCCAGGGCCGCCTACGGTCAGGGCAATGGTTTCGCTCAGAACCAGGGAAAGTATCGGCAGGACGTGGTAGGCGTCCATGGCTTTCCCCGGCAGCCACAGGCGCCAGCGCCAGGCATAGGGACGTGGCGCCGCCAGGAAGACGGGAATGAGCAGGATGAAGGCAGCAAACTCCGTCACCATCCAGGAGATGTAGGCCTGCGCCCAGGACAGGCCGAAAAAGTAATGGCCCAGCGGCCCGCCGAGCAGGGTGCTGACCCCGCCCGCCAGGCCGCAACCGATCAGAATGTCCAGAATGGCCCGCGACTGGCGCAGCTCCAGCACCGCCCGGGGACGGCGCACCAGGAACCACCAGCCGCCGAACACGCCCACTTCATTGGCCAGGGCGAACCCCAGCGACCACAGGGGGGAAGCCCCCGTCACCACGTCCGCCAGCACATAGGCCAGATACGCCAGCACCCAGGTGGAAGGCCGCCGCCCCCAGCGCGGATAGCGCACCAGCAGGCCCAGCAACACGGCATTGGCCGGCCAGAACGAAGCCAGATACCCCGCCGGGCGGGAGTAAATGCCCACCAGGGACAGCACCAGCACGCAGCCCACCACGAGCAACTGCCCCCGCCACAGCGGCTGCTGGTGCGGGGCCAGGATGGAGGCAGAAGCTGGAACGGGCATGATGCAAAAGCAGGGGTTTAGAACGTGTTTACGTTCTTACACCCCGCGTGCCCGATCGGTCTTGAACTGGGCGCGGAACGCGGCAAAGCGGCCCGCCTCCAGCGCATCGCGCACTTCCTGCATCAGGTTCAGGTAGTAGTGCAGGTTGTGGATGGTGGTCAGCATCGGCCCCAGCATTTCGCCGCAGCGGTCCAGATGGTGCAGGTAGGCACGGCTGAAGCCGCCGCGCCCGCCGTCCTGCCAGCTTATGCCTTCGACGCCTGCGCAGGCGTGGCAGGTGCAGGTCGGGTCCAGCGGCTGGTGGTCGGTTTTATGGCGGGCGTTGCGCAGCTTCAAATCGCCAAAGCGGGTGAACACCGTGCCGTTGCGGGCATTGCGCGTGGGCATGACGCAATCGAACATGTCCACGCCGCAGGCCACGCCTTCGACCAGGTCTTCCGGCGTGCCCACGCCCATCAGATAGCGCGGCTTGTGCGCAGGCAGGCGGTGCGGCGTGTGCGCCATGATTTGCAGCATCTCGTCCTTGGGCTCGCCCACGCTGACGCCGCCGATGGCGTAGCCGGGGAAGTCCATGGCCACCAGGGCATCCAGCGATTCCTGGCGCAGGTGCGGAAACATGCCGCCCTGCACGATGCCGAACAGGGCGTTGGGGTTGCCCAGGCGGTGAAATTCTTCCTGGCTGCGCCTGGCCCAGCGCAGGCTCATTTCCATGCTCTTGCGGGCCTCGGCCTCGGTGGTCAGGTGGCCGTTGGTTTCATACGGCGTGCATTCGTCCAGCTGCATGACGATGTCCGAATTCAGCACGGTCTGGATCTGCATGCTCACTTCGGGCGACATGAACAGCTTGTCGCCATTGACCGGGCTTTGGAAATGCACCCCCTGCTCGGTGATCTTGCGCATCGCCCCCAGGCTCCAGACCTGGAAACCGCCCGAGTCGGTCAGGATGGGCTTGTGCCACTGCTCGAACCCGTGCAGGCCGCCAAAGCTTTGCATGATGTCCAGCCCGGGTCGCATCCACAGGTGGAAGGTGTTGCCCAGAATGATCTGCGCCCCCATGTCGTGCAGGCTGCGCGGCAGCACGCCCTTGACGGTGCCGTAGGTGCCCACGGGCATGAAGATGGGGGTTTGCACGACGCCGTGGTTCAGCGTCAAGCGGCCACGGCGGGCGTGGCTGGCGGGGTCGGTGGTCAACAGGTCGAATTGCAGCATAGGGGCGCCATTCTCCCAGAAGCGCTGTGCCCAGTGCCGAACCGGCTGCCACGCTGGTCTATAGTCAGGCCAACAATTTTCATGAAAGGCACCCGATGGAAGACAACACCCTCACTCTGGCCATCGCCGTCGATGGCTCCGAAACCGCACTGCAAGCCGTGCGCCAGGGTATCGCCCTGGTGCAGGCAGGGTTGAACGCCGAAATCGTCCTGCTGCACGTGCAGGAACCGGCCTCGCTGCTGGAGCTGGCCACGCAGGATTCCGACCTGATCGCCGGGGCCGTCATCGACGCCGGGGAAGACCTCATGGCCACCGCCGCCGCGCTGCTGCAGGCGGCGCAACTGCCCTACCGCACCGAAATCGCCCTGGGCGAACCGGCGACGGTGCTGCTCGATCTGGCAGAAAACCTCAACGCCTGCATGATCATCCTGGGCGCACGGGGCGTGGGCACGCTGCGCCGGGCGCTGATGGGGTCGGTGTCGCAGGCCGTGCTCAACCGTGCCAGCCTGCCGGTGCTGATCGTCAAGCCGGAAGAAGAAAAAGAAGCTGATTCCGCCGATGAATAAACGGTTTCAGGCATTTTCATGTCTGAAATCCAATGCTTGACATCGCAAACAGCTCTTGTTTTTATAAACAAAAGGCCAAGGCGAAATCCCGATGCTGTTGCATCGGGATTTTTTTGCCTGGAGATCATGCCGCCCGCAAGCACAGCTCCACCGCGCATCCGGCGCTTGGCACAAAGCGGGCGTCCCCCCCGGCATTGCGCAAAATCTTTCTCGTGATGGCCAGCCCCAGGCCGGCGCCCTGGCTGCTTTGGCTGCCTTTTTGAAAGCGCGTGAACATCGACTCCTGCAACGCGCCCGGAATCCCCGGCCCCTGGTCTTCGATGCACAGGCAAACCCTGTCCGCCGATACGGACAGGAGAATCGAAACCGTCCCCTGGCCGTGGTACAGCGCGTTCTCCAGCACATTCCCTATCGCGGTGCGCAACAGGCTGGGTTCACCCTGGCAGCACACCGCGTCCACGATTTGCACTTGCAGCGCCCGGCCCCGGGCTTCGAACAAAGGCAGCATGGATGCCGCAATCTCGCGCACGGTGCGTGACAGCGGCGTCCTGGCCGAGGTGCCCTCACCCGCCCCGGTACTCCGGTCTTGCCGTGCCAGGAGCAGCAACTGCCCGGTTATCCGGCGCAGGCTGGCCATGTCGGCGTCGATGGCCTGCCAGTCGGGCGCAGCTTCTGCACGCGCTTTTTGCAAGCGCAGGTCCAGCACGGTCAGCGGCGTACGCAGTTCATGGGCCGCGTCGGCCACCAGACGCTTTTCGTTGGCCAGCGCCTGCGCCAGATTTTCCACGGCCATGTTCACGGCATCGGCCAGCGCCAGCATTTCGCGCGGCAGCCCGGCGGTGGGAATCGGCTGCACGTTCTGCGGCGATATGCCTTGTGCGAACCGCGCCGCCGCCTGAACGGGCCGCAGCGTCCAGCGCATCATCCCGTACATCAGCGCAAAGGCCAGCAACCCGATCGGAACCAGCATGGCCAGGCTTTGCATGAGCTTGGCCTGCAGCAACGCGCCGATGGCCTGGCGCTCCAGGCGATCGCGCTTGGCCACCATCAGGGTGGCACCATCCGCAAGATGCGCCGGCACGTTGATCACTTCGCCGCTGTAGGAGGGCCAGCGAAAGGGCCGCACCGGCATCTGGTCGGGGTGCGCCCGCAGGCGCCGCGGGCGTTTCAGGTCGTCCGAGAACCAAAGCACCTCCCCTGCGGGCGAATAGAGGGTGTAGGAGATTTCCCCGCCGAGGTACGTCCTGGGCAGGCCTGCCGGATCGCTCTGCATGGTGAAGCCTGCGGCAATTTCCCGGGCCTGGATGGCGACCACGGTGCGGCGCAAATAATCCGTCGTGTCGTACAGCGACAGCGCAAGTGCGCCCATGCCGGCGGCAAATGCCAGCGTCAGGCCGATCAGCGTGCGGCGCTCAAGACTGGTGTTCATCGTCGCGCCGGGCCTCCTCGGCAAGCACCAGCCGGTAGCCCAGCCCGCGCACGGTATCGATCAGCACGTTGGCACCGCCGTCACGCAGTTTGCGCCGCAGGCGTGAAATGAGGGCTTCGATTGCATTCAAGGTCACGCTTTCGCGCGTGGCGTAGAGATGCTCTTCCAGGCGTTCCTTGATCACGATGCGCGGCCATACGCGCAGCATTTCTTCGAGCAGCATCGCCTCGCGCCGTAGCAGGTCGATGGGATGCCCCTGCACGGTGGTCAGGCGCGAGGCGCTCTCGAACGCCACATTGCCCAGTTCGAGCCGGTTTTCGCGCATCCCGTGGGTGCGGCGCAGCACCGCACGCAGCCGCGCCTCGAACTCCGCCATGTCAAAGGGCTTGAGGACATAGTCGTCCGCGCCGCCGTTCAGCCCGGCGATACGGCAGTCCAGCGCGTCCCGTGCCGTCAGCACGATGCAGGGCATCTTGCGCGGCAGCTTCTGGCAAGCCGCCAGCACTGCCATGCCGTCCATGTCCGGCAGGCCAAGATCGAGTACCAGCGCATCGAAACCGGCCACCGCCATCGCGTCAAGCGCAGCCTGGCCGCTGGCAACGGCATCCACGGCAAAACCGGCCCGCTCCAAATGCGTACTCAGAAGCCCGCGCAGTTCCCGATGGTCTTCCACTACAAGCAGCTTCATCCGTCAGACACCGATCAGGAACTTGAATTAAAAAGAGAAGGATTCGTATTCTAATACTTGCCGTATGCGTGAAATCGTCGTTAAGAACGGCGCGGAAAAGATCCAAGGGAGGGAACCGTGAGTGGTAGTGAATTTGTATCGATAGGCCAGCCGTCCGCCCATCCGGGGCTGGCGCGTTATCGCGTTCAGGTGGCGTTGCGGGCCGTGGCTGCCGTGGGCGGCGGCTATGGGCTGGCGGCGGCAAGCGCGGCAGCTGGCGCCCTGGGATTTCAATCCCTTGGACTGGCGCGGCCAGATGCCACGCTGGCTGCAACCATGCTCTCGTTCATCGTCTATGCCATTGCCGCCATGTGGGCCTTCGGCTGCGCCAGTGCCGTGCGTGCCTGGGTGGGCATCGGACTGCCGGCACTGGCGCTGGCCCTGCTGGCAGGGCTGCTGACGTACGGAGGCCAGGCATGAGGGCCGATGGCAAGCCGGAAGGGCTGCGGCAATCCATGTCGTGGCTGCACACCTGGAGCAGCCTGCTGCTGGGATGGCTGCTGTATGTCGTGTTCTTCACGGGAACGCTGAGCTTTTTCCGTGACGAGATCGACGACTGGATGCGCCCCGAACTGCACCGCTCGGTCAGCAGTGCCGAAACCGCGCAGCGGGGCCTGGACGCCATGCAGAAAATCGCGCCGGATGCGACCACATGGACCCTGTCGCTGCCCAGTGCAAGGCAAACCGCCATCGAGGCATCGTGGCGCGATCCCGGCGCCGCCGCAGGCCGTGCCGGCACCCAGCGGGCCACGCTCGACGCAGGCACCGGAGAGCAGATCGAACACCGCGAAACACGCGGCGGCAGCTTTCTCTACCGCCTGCATTTCGAGCTGTACGCCATGCCACGCATCTGGGGCCGCTGGATCGTGGGCATTGCCACCATGCTGATGTTTGTCGCCATCCTCAGCGGCGTCATCACGCACAAGAAAATCTTCACGGATTTCTTCACCTTCCGCCCGCGCAAGGGGCAGCGCTCCTGGCTCGATGCGCATAACGCCACCGCCGTGCTGGCCCTGCCCTTTCATATCCTGATCACCTTCAGCGGCCTGCTGCTGTTGATGAACATGCTCATGCCCTGGGGCATCCAGGCCGCCTACAACGGCGATACCAGCGCATATTTCGCCGAAATGCGCGGCAACCGGCAACCGGGCGGTACCGGAACCCCGGACGGCAACGGCAGAAGGCCCGCAGAGCCCGGCGGGAATGCTTCGCTGGTAGCCATTGCGCCCCTGATGGCACAGGCACAGCAGCAATGGCCGCACCATGGTGTCGGCAGCATCACGGTGACCGCGCCCGGCACGCCGCAAGCGATGATCGAATTGCGCGAAGGCGGCGGCACCAGCCTGGTCCAGCGCGGCGCAGCTGCCACGCTGCGCTTCGATGGGGTCAGCGGTGCGCCGCGCCGTACCCCCGAAAACCAGGCGGTGTCCTGGCCACGCGCCACCAGCAACGTGTTCACCAGCCTGCACCTGGGCCGCTTTGCCGACCCTGCGATGCGCTGGCTGCTGTTCCTGAGCGGCGTCGTGGGAACGCTCATGGCCGCCACGGGCATGGTGCTGTGGGTTGTCAAACGCCTGCCCGAGCGCCGCAAGCTGGGCTACACCCCCAAAGGGCATCGCCTGGTGGAGGTGCTGAACATCGGCGCCATCGGGGGCCTTTCCGTGGCCACGGCGGCCTATTTCTGGTGCAACCGGCTGATTCCGGCAGAACTCGTCGGCCGTGGCGACTGGGAGATTCGGGGCTTCTTTGCGGTGTGGCTGCTGTGCCTGGTGCATCCGCTCCTGCGGGCGCCACGCACTGCCTGGCGCGAACAAATGACCGTGGCCGCCATCCTGTTTGCCCTGCTGCCGGTACTCAACCCCCTGACCGGTGGCGCGTCCATCGTGCAAAGCATGGCCCATGCGCAGTGGAGCATTGCCGGGTTCGACCTGATGATGCTGGCCCTGGCCATCGTCCACGGCACCATCGCCTGGTGGCTGACGAGGCAGCAGCCCGCCGTACAGCCCGGCGCGGCAAGAAGCCCCCGACAGAAGAAGGCCGGGGCACTTGCTGCGCAAGAGACGGCCCCCGGCATGACCGCCGCATCGATCGCCGTGGAGCAGACGACATGACCCTCTGGCCTGCACTGTTCGTCGCCTTCGCCGGGTTCGCCGCCCTTGCCGCCTGCATGGAGCGGCACCGCGATCCGTTCGGCACGCAAACGCTCACCTCCGGCCAGCTCCGGCTGTACCGGGCCGCCGGGCTCGTTCTGCTGGGCAGCTCGCTGCAGATGTGCCTAGCGCACGGCAGCACCTCCGTCGCCCTCTCTGCCTGGGTGGGCCTGCTGGCGTTTGCCGCACTGGCACTGGGCCTGCTCCTCACCTACGCCCCGCACAAAGCCCGGCCCGTGGCCTATGGCGCGGCGGCGCTGGGCTGGGGCTTCTGGGGATTCATCGCCCGCTGATCCGACCTGTTCACACAAACACGGGGCCGCAAGGCACCTCGGGCGCAGCCATGCCCGTTGCTTTGGCGGCATCACGCAAATACCCCTTTTTTTCAACTCGACAGGAGATTCCTATGGCTGCTCACACCAGAGCTGCAACCCGCCCATCGTCGCCGGGTACGCTGGTTCAATCCACGGTTCTTGCCCTTGCAGGCTGCGCCTCCATGCTGGCGCACGCGCAACAAAACAGTGCCCCCATCGCCACCACCCAGTTGCCGGACGTGGTCATCACCGCAACGGGGTTCGAGCAGTCGGTTGCCGAGGCACCCGCCTCCATCACCGTCATCCCCAAAGAGCAGCTGGAAGGCCGCCGCTACCGTGACGTGACCGATGCGCTGCAGGACATTCCCGGGCTGACCATCGAAGGCGGGGCGGGCGGCAAGATCGAATCCACGCAAATCTACATCCGGGGCCTGGGCGAGGATTACACCCTGTTCCTGGTGGACGGCAAGCCGCTGGGCACCTCCTCCCAGGCCTACTACAACGGTTTTGGCGGGGCGCAACAAACCGGGTGGCTGCCGCCGGTATCGGCCATCGAACGCATCGAAGTCATCCGTGGCCCGATGTCGTCGCTGTACGGCTCCAGCGCCCTGGGCGGCGTGATCAACATCATCACCAAGAAAGTGGCGTCCACCTGGAGCGGCAGCGTGACCATCGACGGCACCGTGCAGGAAAACTCCGAGGCCGGCAGCGAAAACCAGCAGCGCTTCTACCTGAGCGGCCCGATCGTCTCCGACCGGCTGGGCCTGACCGTCTACGGCTCGCGCTTCAAGCGCCACGAAGACCGCTTCACGGGCGGATATGCCGCCAAGGAAATGAACGACCTGACCGCCAAGCTGGCGTGGAAACTCTCCGACCACCAGACGCTGGGCCTGGAAGCCACGCACGGCGAGGGCGACAACCAGCGCACGGCCCGCACCGGCGCTGCCGGAGAGGTGCAGAACACGCGCGACTACCTGGCCCTGTCGCACGACCTGACCTGGGGCAACCGCTTTCGCACCACGTCCTTCCTGACACACGAGAAGGTCGAGATCGAGAACGGCAGCAACTACTCCGAATACCAGGCCAGCTTCTTCAACACCAAGACGGTGCTGCCCCTGGGCAACCACATGGTGACCGTGGGCGGCGAATACAAATCCGAAAAGACGAACCACGATGCCAGCCGCTTTCCCGGCTCGCGCAACGTCAATCTCTCGCGCTGGCAGATGGCGGCTTTTGTCGAGGACGAATACTTTCTGACGGAACGCCTGTCCGTCGTCGGCGGGCTGCGCTACGACCGCAACGAACACTACGGCAGCGAATTCATTCCCCGCCTGTACGGGGTCTACAGGCTGAACCCGGCCATCACGCTCAAAGGCGGCGTGAGCGGGGGCTACAAGGCCCCCACGCTCAAGCAGGCGGACGACAACATCGTCGAAATCGCCGCCCGTGGCGCGGCATGGGACATGGGCAACAAAGACCTCAAGCCGGAAAAAAGCACCAACTACGAACTGGGGGTGAACTGGGCCCCGGACCCCGGAACGAACGCCGGCATCACCGTCTACAAGACCGATTTCCGCAACAAGATCGGCAAGCAGACCATCTGCGAAAGCCCCACCACGGCGCCTGCCTGTGTCTATAACGGTGAAACCCGCGCACGCATCAACCAGTACGTGAACGTCAGCTCGGCCACCATCAACGGCCTGGAGGCTTCGTTCAGCAAGCGCATGGGTGCCTGGAAACTGAACACCTCGTACACCTTCACCGACAGCGAGATCAACACCGGCGCCGACCAGGGCAAACCCCTGAACAACCTGCCCAAGCACATGCTCACCCTGGGCGCAGACTGGTCGGCGAACAGCCAACTCAAGTTCTGGGGCAAGACCCGCTACAAGAGCAAAAGCATCGACAGCGGCACGGCACAGATCCCGGCCTACACCCTGGTGGACATTGGCGTGAACTACCAGGTGAACAAAAACGTGAGCCTGTTCGGCGGGCTGTACAACCTGCTGGACAAGTCCGTGAACACCGCAGACTACGGCAAGACGCTGGATGGTCGCCGCCTGTATGTGGGTGTGACGGCGGGGTTCTAATAAAAAACGGAGCTTCCACCGCTGATAAACAAAGGATTCGATAGGCTTATTGCCTTGAAATCCAATATAAATCAGCGCTGGAAGCTCTTATTTTTACAAATAAAAGACAAAAAAATCCCGATGCAGAAACATCGGGATTTTTCGTTGGGAGTCAGACCACTTTAGAAGTTGTGGCGGATACCCAGGGCGAAGGAGGAGAAGTCGTCGCCAGCAACGCCAGTACCGTATTCGGCAGCCTTTTTGTTGTTGATCTTGGTGTAGTAGGTGTAGACCTTGGTGCGCTTGCTCAGGTTGTAGTTGTAACCCAGCGTCCATTGCGTAGCAGCAGAGTCTTTACGCTTGCTCCAAGAATCGACATGACCGACGTTCACGTGGAATTCCGAAGCGTTCAGCACATACATGCCGGACAGACGGAAGTTGTTGCGATTCCCCAGCGTGAATTCATCGTTGTACTGGTAGTAAGCGCCGACCACGAACTGACCGAAGTTGTACAGCCCGCGCAATGCTGCCTGACGTGCCCCGGCGATCTGGCTATAGCCTGCGCCCAAGGCCAAGGGGCCGTTGTTGTAGTTGGCAGCCAGGTCGTAGCCGGTCTTGTTGCCAGCAGGAGTAGCGCTGGCCTTTTCGTGGAAGCTCACGGAAGCTTCGGCCCAGAAGTTGTTGAAGGTAGGCGTGCGGTAAGCAAGCTTGTTACCGGTGCCCAGGCCATAGTTGCCACCTTGAACAGCTTTACCGCGGCCCATCCAGACAGGGTCGATGTAAAACGCATCGGCCGAAGAACCGGTTTCGTGGTTGTGCATGCCGATGTAATCGGAAGTGGCGTAGTAGGACTCGGGGAAGAAGTTACCCAGGCGCACCATACCGAAGTTGCCCGACAGGTTCACTTCGCTTTGACGCCCGAAAGTCAGGGGGCCCGAACCGTCGTCCGAGTTGAAACCAGCTTCCAGCTGGAAACCGGCCTTCAGGCCGTTGCCCAGATCTTCCACGCCCTTGAAGCCGATGCGCGAGCTGTTGTTGAACATGCCGGTCTTGGATTCTTTACCGGCTTTCTGGTGTTCGATGGTGGTATTGACGCGGCCATAAATGGTCACGCTGCTTTGGGCCATGACAGCCGAAGTACCGCAAACGGCCACAGCGGCCAGCATCAGGCGGGAGAGTTTCGTCATATCCAGATCCTTGTGGGAAAAATAAAAAAGTTGCGCTCTGGCTTGTCTCCAGAGGAACGCAGTAGCGCAGGTAGGAAGATTTTAGGAGTGCGCCTGCGCAATCCGCCTTTTTTACGCAGGAAGTAGCCCTTTGTGTACCGAAAAACAACAGATTCACCAGGATGGCTTGTATGAAAGTGTGTAGAAAAACCGTCCCGAGCGACTTTTCCCCGATTTCGGCCACTTTTTCCTGCCCTGATTCGGCCCGTTGCGGGCCTGGAAAACAGGCAGCGGTCACGAAGATACGGTCAGCCTCGGGACAACCCTAGGCATTTGTTTTTCCATATGAAATTTCTAGTGAAAACCCTGGTGATTTTCTGGAAATTCAGTAAGCAAGCGGTCAGACCCGGTTTTCAGAATACATCCGTCCGCAGAGTCTCCAGACTTACGAAAAAGCTGACACCCACCACAACATAAGGAGGCAAACAATGAGTGACCCCATTGTTCAAAAAATCCAAAACCACCCAAAGTACCAGGAGCTGCGTGCCAAACGCGACCCCCTGGGGGTGACGCTCACCATCCTGATGCTGATCGTGTATTTCGGTTACATCGGTTTGATCGCATTTGACAAAGAACTGCTGGCAACGCCCATCGGCGCCGGCGTCACCACGCTGGGCATCCCGCTGGGCCTGGCGGTGATTCTGTTCACCATCGGCATCACGGTGTACTACGTGAACGTGGCGAACAAGAAGTTCGATGTCCTGACCGAAGAACTGCTCAAGGATGTGACCAAATGAAGCGTGCAATGAAAACTTTCGCCAGCCCCGTGCTGGCATTGGCTGCCCTGGCGGCCAGCCCGCTGGCCCTGGCCGCCGGCGGCGACGTGGGCCAGGCGGCCAAGCAACAGACGAACTGGATCGCCATCATCATGTTCGCCGTGTTCGTGGCGGCCACCCTGTACATCACCAAATGGGCAGCGGGCCGTACCAAATCCGCTGCCGACTTCTATACCGCCGGTGGCGGCATCACGGGCTTCCAGAACGGTCTGGCCATTGCGGGCGACTACATGTCCGCGGCCTCCTTCCTGGGGATTTCGGCTGCCGTGATGGTCAATGGCTACGACGGCCTGATCTACTCCATCGGCTTCCTGGTGGGCTGGCCCATCATCACCTTCCTGATGGCCGACCGCCTGCGCAACCTGGGCAAGTTCACCTTTGCCGACGTGGCCGGCTACCGCTTCCGCAACGGCCCCATCCGCGCCTTCGCTGCCTCGGGCACGCTGGTGGTGGTGGCCTTCTACCTGATTGCCCAGATGGTGGGCGCAGGCCAGCTGATCAAGCTGCTGTTCGGCCTGGAGTACTGGATGGCCGTGGTGCTGGTGGGCGTGCTGATGATGATCTACGTGGTGTTCGGCGGCATGACGGCCACGACCTGGGTGCAGATCATCAAGGCCGTGCTGCTGCTGTCGGGCGTGACCTTCATGGCCTTCATGGTGCTGTCCAAGTACGGCTTCAGCCCTGAAGCGCTGTTTGCCGACGGCGTGCGCGTGCGCACCGAGATCGCCGCCAACTCCGGCAAGACGCCCGAGGAAGCAGCCAAGGCCGGCCTGTCCATCATGGGCCCCGGCGGCTTCATCAAGGACCCCATCTCTGCCATCTCCTTCGGTATGGCGCTGATGTTCGGTACCGCTGGTCTGCCCCACATCCTGATGCGCTTCTTCACCGTGCCGAACGCGAAGGAAGCCCGTAAATCGGTGGGCTGGGCTTCGGTGTGGATCGGCTACTTCTACATCCTGATCTTCATCATCGGCTTCGGCGCGATCACCCTGGTGCTGACCAACCCCGAAATGGCCGATACCGCCAAGGGCGTGATTCTGGGCGGCGCAGGCACGGCCAACATGGCGGCGGTGCTGGTGGCCAAGAGCGTGGGCGGCGACGTGTTCTACGGCTTCATCTCGGCCGTGGCCTTCGCCACCATCCTGGCCGTGGTGGCCGGCCTGACCCTGTCGGGTGCATCGGCCGTGTCGCACGACCTGTACGCCACCGTACTGAAGGACGGCAAGGCCGACAGCGCCTCGGAACTGAAAGTCTCGCGTATCACCACCCTGACCCTGGGTGTGGTTGCCGTGATTCTGGGCATTGCCTTCGAGCGTCAGAACGTGGCCTTCATGGTGTCGCTGGCCTTCGCCATTGCCGCTTCGGCCAACTTCCCGGCACTGATCATGTCCATCCTGTGGAAGAACTGCACCACCCGCGGTGCGGTGATCGGCGGCTTCCTGGGCCTGATCTCCTCGGTGGGCCTGACCATCGTGTCGCCCTCGGTGTGGGAAGCGACCCTGGGCAACCCGGCCGGTTCGGCACTGTTCCCCTACTCCTCGC
The DNA here is from genome assembly GCF_042654765.1 of Comamonas nitrativorans. Taxonomy (NCBI): domain Bacteria; kingdom Pseudomonadati; phylum Pseudomonadota; class Betaproteobacteria; order Burkholderiales; family Comamonadaceae; genus Comamonas; species Comamonas nitrativorans. The sequence continues at coordinate 67,617 of NZ_JBHSEW010000003.1, forward strand.
CCGCGCTGTTCTCCATGACGATCGGCTTCATCGGTGTGTGGTTCTTCTCCATCACCGACAACAGCGAACGCGCCAAGGTCGACCGCGCCGGCTTCCCGGCACAGCAAATCCGTTCGGAAACGGGTCTGGGCGCTTCGGGGGCTTCGGGCCACTAAGCAGCCGTTTTCCAAGGCAACCCCTTCCGGCCAGGCCCTGCGCCTGGGCTGGAAGGGCAAAACAAAACCGGGCTTTTGGCCCGGTTTTTTTATGCGCGATTCATGCCTTGGCCAACCTCAAACCGTCACGCCAGCCCGTCCAGCCACTGCCGCAGGCGGGCAAAGACGGGGGCGGCCAGTTCGGCGCTTTCGTTGAAAAGCTCGTGGTACAGCGCATCGAAACACTGTGCCTGGACGCAGGCAGGCGCAGCGGCTGCAAAGGCGCGGCTGCCTGTCGGGCTGACGAGGCGGTCATCCCCGGCCCACAACAGCAGGGTGGGCACCGTCCAATCCGCCGCCCGGGCCACGGTGGCCGGCCCGCCGGTGGCAATGAAGCGGGCCAGCCGGGCGCTGATGCGGTCATGGCACAGCGGGTCGGCCCGGTAGGCGCGGGGCACGGCGCTGTCGTGCGAAAGGTAACGCGCGTCCAGCCCGTTGCCCACGCGCAGGTTGGGCGCAATATGCGGCAGCGTGGCAACAAGGCACTGCTGTACGGCATTCAGACCCGCATCCAGCGCGGGGGAGGACAGCACCAGCGCCTCCACCGCCCGCAGGCGCAGCGCGACGAAACGGGCCGCCACCAAGCCGCCCATGCTGTGCCCCAGCAGAATCAGCGGCTGGCCCGCAGGCTGCCGGGCGCGGGTGGCATCGACCAGCGCGGCCAGATCGTCCAGCAGGCGCATCTCGGAAGTAAGTGCGCCGCGCGGCCCGTCGGACTGGCCGTGTCCATAGTGGTCGTAGCCGCGCACGGCGTAGCCCCAGGCGTTCAGCCGCTGGGCCAGCGCAGCGTGGCGGCCGGCGTGTTCGCCCAGCCCGTGGACGATCAGCACCGTGGCGCGTGCGGCCTGCGCCAACGGCCAGTCACGCACGGCCAGCTTGCTGCCATCGCTGGCGGTAAAAATGCTTTGCACTGCGCAGGATGTATCTGCGTCTTGCTGGTTCCTGTTCATCTGCCTGCCCCCATGCGATGCGAAAGATGCGGGCGGGAGGATAGCAGTCACCTTTGCGCAGGCGTGAATACGCTATGAATTAAGTTGCTGTTTCCGCTGACAACCAAAGGAATTTAAATATAAATGATATTGAAATCATTTATATATATGCGGCAACAGCTACTATTTTTTATTTATTGATGGTTTTCGGTGCTGCTGGCCGGGTCTCGCCCCGGCGGGCGACTCCCTTTCTTGCACGCGCAAGAAAGGAAGCAAAGAAAGCGCGTGGCGCGGCCTGTGCCGTGAAACTCGCTTCGCGCCGCTCTGCGGCGCTGCGCTCAGAACCTGTTCACGATCTCAGCGCGAAGGCGTGCGGGATGTGGATCGGGATGGGCTGCTAGGCGCAAACCGCAGCCATAGCGGTGCTATGGCGAGGATTTGCAACGACGCAGAGCGCCCGAGGCCACGACTGCACGCCCGCGTGGAGATCGTGAACAGGTTCTCAGACAGCCACGGCAGGCATGGATTGGTGAGGGTTTGCCTGACCGGGAGCTGCGCTTTCTCCTTTTGCTTTTTGTCTTTGCTTTTGGTTAAACCGCATCCGGCACCAGGTGCCGCAGCTTGACGAAGGCCATGGCAGCCATGACGGCGTCGTTCAGGGCGTCGTGCGCCTCGCGCTGGGGCAGGCCCAGATCGGCCAGCAGGGTGGTGAAGCGCAGGTCGATGTCCACATTGCCCTGCTGGTGGTGCGGCGGCAACTGGTGGAATTTGTAGTCGTGGTAGAGGGCCGAGACTTCGATGCGCCGCTGCGGCAGCCCCATGCCGAGGATGGGGGCGACGGCTCGGTTGAGCATGGCGACGTCAAATTCGAGGTAATAGCCGACCAGGGGGCGGCTGCCGATGAAGTGCAGCAACTGGCGCATGGCGGCGTCCAGCGGCAGGCCGTCCTGCAAGTCCTGCTGGCGCAGGCGGTGTACGCGCACACTGTCGGCGCTGACGGTTTTATCGGGACGGATGAGCAGCTCCAGCCGCTGGCTGGTGAGGATGCGGTCGCCGACGATGCGTACCGCGCCGACGGAGATGATCTGGTCGCTGCGGGTGTTCAGCCCGGTGGTTTCGCAGTCCAGCGCCACCCATTCGCCGGGCGGCGGCGGCTCCAGCAGGAAGGCGAAGTCCGGCGCTGCCAGCCGGCGCCGCAGCCACTGGCGGCGCCACTGCGCCCAACGGGTCTGCCCCCAGCTCATACCAGGTCCAGCCGCAGGCGCTGGTGCAGCACGGCCTTGAAGCGCTTGACCACGGCCAGGGTGTCCTTGAGCAGGTCGCGCTCCAGGCTGCTGAGTTTCATGGGATCGACCTTGCCGGTGATGGGGCGGTTGAGCGTCCATTCGTCCAGCCCGGCCTGCAGGCGCAGGCGCATGAGGAAGTGCAGGCTCTCCAGCAGCTCCTGGCCGAGTTTGGCGTCCAGCACCTGCTGGGCCACCAGGGCGTCCAGGCGCTCGGCGGTGCTGGCGGCGGCAATGCCCTGGGCCAGCGCCAGACTGCGCACGCCGTGGACGATGGGAAACAGCCCGGCCTTTTTCAGGTTGATCTGCTGCGCATCGTCGCGCCCGATCAGGCGGCCCCACCAGCTTGCCGGGGTGCCGAAGGCGTCCACCGCAGCGGCAAAGCGGGCCACCTGCACGTCGCTTTCCACCGTCATTTCACGCAGGCTGTCGCGCACCCTGGTCAGCAGGCTGGCGTCGCCGGCCACGGCCAGAGCATCGAGGAAGATGCCCAGATTCATCAGGTCGTCGCCCTCGGGCATGAGCAGCCAGCGCCGCACCCGTTGGGAGAACTCGGCCACCGTGCCGCGCCAGGCCGGGTTGTTCAGCATGATGCGGCCCGGGCATTCGGGGTAGCCGAAAGCGGCCAGCGCATCGGAAAACTGCTGGCAGATGCCGGCCAGATCGTCCGGCGGCGTGTAACCGTCGCGCAACAGCAGGCCGTTGTCCTGGTCGGTTTTCAAAAGCTGCTCGCCCCGGCCTTCGCTGCCCATGACGAACAGGCAGCTGTTGGCCAGCAGGTCGGCGGGAGCGATCATCTCCCAGGCACGCTCGAACAGGCGGGTGTTGAGCTGCTGCACCAGCCGCGTCATCAGGCCGATGCGCATCCCGCCCCGGTGCAGGGCGGCGATGAGCTGGGTAATCAGGGCGGCGGCGTGTTGCAGGTCGTCCAGGCTGTGCGCCTGCTCGATCTGCACGCCCACCAGGTGCGACTGGTTGGCGACAAAGCTGAACAGATCCAGCGCCCGCAGCAGCCCCTGCACCCGGCCCGCCTCGTCCACCACCACCAGGCGATGCACCCGCGAACGCAGCAGCACGGCCATGGCGTCGCCGATGGTGTCGCTGGCCTGCACCGTGACCACCGGGTAGGTGGCCAGCGCCCCGACGGGCAGCACATCCAGCGGGCGGCCATCCAGAATGGCGTGCTGCAGCGAGGTGGCGGTGAAGATACCCAGGGCGTCGGCGCCGCGTGCGGCATCTTCCACCAGCACGCTGGTGGTGCGCTGCGCCTTGAACACCTGCGCCACCTGCACGATGCTGGCGCTGGCCGGGACGGTGTGCGCCGGGCGCAGAAACGCCTGATCGACCCGCGCCAGCAGCAGCGACTGGGTTTCATGCTCCTCGGCCCGCTGGGCCAGGGCGCTCAATTTGTGCCCCAGGTCGGAAAACAGCAGGGCGCCGAAGGTGGCGTTGCGGGCAATCAGTTCCTGCACCGTGGCACGGGCCAGCTGGTAAACCAGCACTTCCTCCGCAGCGATGAAACGGCTGCTGGCCCGCCCGGCGATCAGACTGCGGCCATCGAAGCAGTCGTCCGGGCCGTAGGTGGCCTGCACTTCGTCGCCCTCCATCTGGGTGACGTAGCCCTTGATGATGACGAACAGATGCGTCGGCGCCGCCCCCATGTCCAGCACCACGGCATCGGGCTGGAAGTAGGCAATATCGACATTGCTGCGCACCAGGGACTGCTCGTCGGTGGACAGGCAGTCAAATGGCGAGGCGTTGAAATTGAAGGCATTGGGCATGGTGCGCATGATTCAACCGGGTCAGCCTTGCGCCACGCTTGCAGACCGTGGCGCCCGGGCTGGGGGGTTCCTGGATTCAGTGAAGCAATCCGGCAGCAGGGCGTGTGTCGCCCTCGGCCAGTTGGAAGACGGCCACCGTCTGCACCAGTCCGTCGGCCTGCTGGCGCAGGCCGGAGGCGGCGGCGGCCATCTCCTCGACCAGCGCGGCGTTCTGCTGGGTGGCATGGTCCATCTGCGCCACCGCTTCCCCGACCTGGGCAATGCCGCTGCTTTGCTCCTGGCTGGCATTGCTGATTTCGCGCACCAGTCCATTGGCCCGCTCGATTGCCTGCACCACCTGCTCGATGGTCGCCTTGGCGGTATCGACCTGGCTGACGCCCTGGGCCACCTGCGCCACGCTCGTCCCGATCAGGCCGCGGATTTCCTTGGCGGCTTCGGCGCTGCGCCCGGCCAGACTGCGCACTTCGCTGGCCACCACGGCAAAGCCCCGGCCCTGCTCGCCCGCACGGGCGGCCTCCACGGCAGCGTTCAGCGCCAGGATGTTGGTCTGAAAGGCAATGCCGTCGATCACGGCAATGATGTCGGCAATGCGGCCGCTGCTGGCGCGGATGTCGTGCATCGCCGCGACCACCTGGGCCACGGCGGCACCGCCCTGACCAGCCACGTTGGCGGCTTCCTGGGCCAGGCTGCTGGCCTGGCGGGCGTTGTCGGCGTTGTGCTGCACGGTGCTGCCGACTTCTTCCATGGACGCGGCGGTCTGCTCCAGGGCGCTGGCCTGCGATTCCGTGCGGCCCGACAAGTCCTGGTTGCCCAGGGCGATTTCCGCGCTGGCCGTGGCCACGCCGTGCGCCCCTTCGCGCACCTGCCGGACGACGCGCTGCAAGCCTTCCTGCATGTGCTGCAGGTGGTACATCAGGCTGAAGCTGTCGCCCGCCCGCACGGCAATGGCCTGGCTCAAGTCCCCTGCCGCCACCCGCTGGGCCAGCGCCACCGCCTCCCTGGGCTCCCCGCCCAGGGGGCGCAGCACCAGACGCTCCAGCCCCCAGGCCAGCACCACGCAGGTGACGGCGATGCTGACCAGGGCCAGGCCCAGCGCCAGCCATTGCAGGGAGCGCAAATCCTTCAGCACTTCCTGCGTCGGCACCACGGCAGCCAGGGCCCAGGTGGTATCGAGGCCCTCGAACCGGATGGGCACCTGCACGTACATGGCGGCCATGCCCAGCCGGGGGTCTTCGATCTGGGCCACGTAGGGCGTGCCGTCCCTGAGCGCCTGCTGCTGGGCGGCAAACTCTGCCGCATCCATGCCCAGGGCCGCGGCATCGGGCTTCTTGCCGACCCGGTCGGCATCGCGGTCGCCCACATAGGTGCCGGTCTGCGAGAAGAAGCTGGCATACCCACTGTCGTACAGCCGGATGGCCTGCACCTGCTGCTGCAAGTCGGCCAGACTGAGGTCGGTTCCCGCCACGCCCAGGAACTGCCCGCCCTGCACGATGGGGACGGCCAGCGAGGTCATCATCAGCTGCCGGCCCTGGAATTCGTAGACGTACGGCTCGACCAAGGTACTGGCCCGGCTGCTGCGGGCCTTGAGGTAATAGTCGCCCGTGCCGGCCTGCTCGTAATCCTCCAGCACATCCTGAACGGTGCTGCCGTTGGCGCCATTGCGGGAGAAGTAGGGCACGAACCGCCCGGTGCCATCGTGGTGGGCCGTGTCGGCAAAAGCCGCATCGTCATGGTCGAAGGCATCCGGCTCCCAGCCCGTCCATGTGCCATTGAGCTGCGGGTTCTGCGCCAGCACCGCACCCAGAATCGCCATCCCCAGGCTGCGCTTGTCGGCGCCCTCCATGTTTGTCTGCTGCAGCGAGTGCAGGGCCGAAGCCAGGGTCTGCGCCGTCGTGAATGCCTGGCGCAGCCCCTGGGCCGCAGCATCGCCGTTGCGCTCGGCCAGCGTCTGGGCGTAACGCAGCGCCGCTGTTTCTTCCAGCTGGGCCGTCTGCTGCATCAGAACGGCCAGGGTCAGCCCCAGGCCGGCCACCACGACACCCACCAGCATCCACAGCATCTGGGCACGCAGTGATAAGGAGCGGAAAGCCTGCATCGATGTTCTCCCTGGCTTCTATCTGTTACATACGCGACAATTATTGTTCTACGTTAAGCGTAACTGTCTCCGCTCAAAAAGAATATCCAACCGGCCCGGTACGGCGTTCACCCCGTTCGTTTGGCCAGCACTGCCCGCGCCACGCGCGAGCCGTTGGGGCGGCCCAGGTGTTCGCTGATGAACTGACCGGCGTCGATGAGCTTGTCCAGCGCAATCCCGGTATCGATGCCCATGCCGTTGAGCATGAACACCACGTCCTCGGTGGCGACATTGCCCGTCGCCCCCTTGGCATACGGGCAGCCCCCCAGGCCGGACACCGACGACTGGAAGTTCCACACCCCCATGGACACCGCCGCCAGGGTGTTGGACAGCGCCTGCCCGTAGGTATCGTGGAAGTGGCCGCTGACGTGGTCGATGTCGTAGTGCGTGAGCGCCGCCTCGATGGCGCGGCGCACCGCCAGCGGGGTGCCCACGCCGATGGTGTCGGCCACGTCCACGCGCTGCACGCCGATGCCCTTCATCAGCCCGGCCAGGTAGGCCACCTGCTGGGGGGCGATGTCGCCCTCGTACGGACAGCCCACGGTGCAGCTCATGGCCCCGCGCACGGCAATGCCGGCAGCCAGGGCCGCTTCCACCACGGGGGCAAAGCGCTCGATGCTCTCGGCGATGCTGCAGTTGATGTTTTTCTGGCTGAAGGCTTCGCTGGCCGCGCCGAACACCACGATTTCATCGGGGCGGGTGGCAACGGCGGCCTCGAAGCCTTTCAGGTTGGGCGTCAGCACCGAATAGCGCACATCGGCGCGGCGCTCGATGCCGGCCATGACCTCGGCGTTGTCGGCCATCTGCGGCACCCACTTGGGGCTGACGAAGCTGGTGACTTCGATCTCTTTCAGGCCAGCATCCTGCAGGCGCTGCACCAGCTCCACCTTGACGGCGGCGGGCACGGGCTGCTTTTCGTTTTGCAGCCCGTCACGCGGGCCGACGTCGATGATGCGCACTTGGCTGGGGTAGTTCATGGGGTGTCCTTTCGTCGCTTTTGCACCGGGGATCAGGCCGTCTTCAAACTCAGCAATTCGTCGCCCTCGGTCACCTGGTCGCCGGGGGCAAAGAGCAGCTCCAGCACCTCGCCATCGGCGGGGGCGGCCACGGTGTGTTCCATCTTCATGGCTTCCATCACGGCCAGGGGCTGGCCCTTGGTCACCTTGTCGCCTGCCTTGACGGCGAAGGACACCACCTTGCCGGGCATGGGGGCGGTCAGGCGCCCGCCTTCGCTGCCGCCCTGGCCGGCATGGGCCAGCACGTTCAGCTCGGTGATCTGGGTGGCGCCCCGGCGGGTGAACAGGTACTCGGTTTCGCCCAGGGCGTAGTCGAAAACGCGCTCGCGCAGGCTGCCGTAGCGCAGGTCCATGCTGCCGTCGCCGTTGAGCGTGGCCGCCAGGGGCTGGAAAGCACCTGTGCCCACTTGCAGTTGCAGGCCGTCGCGTGCGTAACGCAGGGTGGCGACCACCGGCTCGCCCTGGTATTGCAGGTCGATGCGGCGGGTGGCTGCGCCGTGGGAGTGAAACCCGTCGGTGCGGCTGAACGGGTCGGCATTCTGCTGGCCCTGCTCGGCCAGGACGGTCTGCGCCACGGCAGCGGCCACGGCCAGTTCCAGGCCGATCTTGTCCTGCTGGAACAGCACGTCGCGTTCGCGCTCGATCAGGGCGGTGTCCAGTTGCGCCCGGGCAAAGGCGTTGCTGGCCAGCACATGGCGCAGGAACTGCACGTTGGTGGCGAGGCCCACGATGTGCGTCTGCGCCAGCGCGGCGTCCAGCCGGGCCAGGGCCTGTTCGCGGTCATCGCCGTGGACGATGAGCTTGGCGATCATGCTGTCGTAGAAGGGGCTGATGGCATCGCCCTCGCGCACGCCGTCGTCAAAGCGGATGTCGCTGCGGGCAAAGGCGCTGTGCGCGGGCTTGCGGTAGGTGTGCAGGGTGCCGGTGGCGGGCAGGAACTGGTTGTCCGGGTTCTCGGCGCAGATGCGGGCCTCGATGGCGTGGCCGATGATTTTCAGCTCGTCCTGGCGCTTGGGCAGGGGCTGGCCGGCAGCCACGCGCAACTGCCACTCCACCAGGTCTTCGCCGGTAATGGCTTCGGTGACGGGGTGCTCCACTTGCAGGCGGGTATTCATTTCCATGAAGTAGAACTTCATCTGCTCGGGATGCTCGTAGCCGCCGGGCTGCTCGACGATGAACTCCACCGTGCCCGCGCCGACGTAGCCCACGGCCTGGGCGGCGGCCACGGCGGCCTCGCCCATCTGGCGGCGCAGGGCTTCGGTCATGCCGGGGGCCGGGGCTTCTTCCAGCACCTTCTGGTGGCGGCGCTGCACCGAGCAGTCGCGCTCGAACAGGTAGACGCAGTTGCCGTGGCTGTCGCCGAACACCTGGATTTCGATGTGGCGCGGGCGCAGCACGTATTTTTCGACCAGCACGGCGTCGTTGCCGAAGCTGTTGATGGCTTCGCGCTGGCACGAGGCCAGGGCGGCAGCGAAGTCCTCGCTCTTTTCCACCAGCCGCATCCCCTTGCCGCCGCCGCCTGCGCTGGCCTTGATCAGCACGGGGTAGCCGATGGCGTCGGCCTCGCGTTGCAGCAGGGCGGGGTCCTGGTCTTCGCCCTGGTAGCCGGGCACCAGGGGCACGCCGGCGGTGGCCATCAGGCGCTTGGATTCGGCTTTCAGGCCCATGGCCAGAATGGCGCTGGCCGGCGGGCCGATGAACACCAGACCCGCAGCAGCGCAGGCGTTGGCAAAGTCTTCGTTCTCCGACAGAAAGCCGTAGCCGGGGTGGATGGCCTGCGCCCCCGTGGCCTGGGCGGCGTCGATGATGCGCTGCCATTGCAGGTAGCTGTCCTTGGGGGCGCTGCCGCCGATGTGGATGGCCTCGTCGCAGGCGGCGACGTGCTTGGCGTTGGCATCGGCGTCGGAATACACCGCCACGGTCTGCACGCCCAGGCGGCGGGCGGTGGCGGCAACGCGGCAGGCGATTTCACCGCGATTAGCGATCAGGATTTTTTTAAACATACACGACTCAAAACTTTCAGTGTTTTCGGCCTTTAGCCCTTATGTGGCAAGCGCTAGCAGCTATTTATTTAAAGAATCAACCCAGCCAGTTCGGCTTGCGCTTGTTCAAAAAGGCTTGCACGCCTTCCTTGCCTTCGGCGCTGGCGCGGATGTCGGCAATCGATTCGACGGTGCGGGCCACCAGCTCGGCGTTGATGTCGCGCCCGGCCACGTCGTCCACCAGCCGCTTGCAGGCCCGCACGGCGGCGGGGCCGGCCGAGAGCAGGTGCTTGAGCAGGCCATCGACGGCGCTGTCCAGATCGTCGGAGGCCACCGCCTGATGCACGAAGCCGATGCGCAGCGCCTCGGCCGCGTCGAAGCGCTCGCCCGTCAGAAAGTAGCGCTGCCCGGCGCGGGTGCCCATGGCCCGCAGCACGTAGGGGGCGATGGTGGCGGGGATCAGGCCGATCTTCACTTCCGACAGGCAGAAGTACGCCGTATCGACGGCCACCGCCATGTCGCAGGCAGCCACCAGCCCCATGCCCCCGGCATACACGTCGCCCTGCACGCGGGCGATGGTGGGGTGCGGGCAGGTGGCGATGGTGTGCAGCATGGCGGCCAGCTTGCCCGCGTCGGCCAGGTTTTCCTCGCGGGTGTAGTCGGCCATGGCCCGCATCCAGTTGAGGTTGGCCCCGGCGCAGAAGGCCGGGCCTTCGGCGGCCAGCACCACGGCGCGGACATCTTCGCGCTGGCCGACTTCGGCAAACGCGGCGGTGATTTCGGCAATCACCACGTCGCTGAAAGCGTTGCGGATTTCCGGCTGGCTCAGGGTCAGGGTGGCAACACCGGCATTCACGGAAACGATGATGGAACGGGTCATGGTTCTGCTCCTTTTCTTCAACGTGGACGGTTACATACGGAAGACGCCGAACTTGGTGTCCCCGATGGGCGCATTGCGCGTGGCCGACAGGCCCAGCGCCAGCACGCGGCGCGTGTCGGCGGGGTCGATCACGCCATCGTCCCACAGGCGGGCGCTGGCGTAATAGGGGTGGCCCTGTTCTTCGTACTGCTGGCGGATGGGGGCCTTGAAGGCTTCTTCTTCCTCGGCGCTCCAGGCGCCGCCCTTGCCTTCGATGCCGTCGCGCTTGACGGTGGCCAGCACGCTGGCGGCCTGCTCGCCGCCCATGACGGAAATCCGCGCGTTGGGCCACATCCACAAAAAGCGCGGGCTGTAGGCGCGGCCGCACATGCCGTAGTTGCCCGCGCCAAAGCTGCCACCGATGATGATGGTGAACTTCGGCACGCTGGCCGTGGCCACCGCCGTCACCAGCTTGGCGCCGTGGCGGGCGATGCCTTCGTTCTCGTACTTGCGGCCCACCATGAAGCCGGTGATGTTCTGCAGGAACACCAGCGGAATCTTGCGCTGGCAGCACAGCTCGATGAAGTGCGCCCCCTTCTGCGCCGATTCGCTGAACAAAATGCCGTTGTTGGCGATGATGCCCACCTGCATCCCCTCGACACGGGCAAAGCCGCAGACCAGGGTGGCGCCGAAGCGGGCCTTGAACTCGTCGAACCGGCTGCCGTCGACCAGGCGGATGATGATCTCGCGCACGTCAAACGGCTTGCGCGTATCGGTGGGAATCACGCCGTACAGCTCTTTTGCTTCATAAAGAGGAGCTTCCGGCGCTGAATCACCGGGGTTTTCAGCCTTGTTCTTATTCAGATTGCCCACAGACTGGCGGGCAAGCGCTATAGCATGCAGATCGTTCTCGGCCAGATGGTCGGCCACGCCGGACAGGCGGGTATGCACGTCGCCGCCGCCCAGGTCTTCCGCCGTGACGACCTCGCCCGTAGCAGCCTTGACCAGCGGCGGGCCGCCCAGAAAGATGGTGCCCTGGTTTTTCACGATGATGGATTCGTCGCTCATCGCCGGGACATACGCGCCGCCCGCCGTGCAGCTGCCCATGACCACGGCGATCTGCGCAATGCCCTGGGCGCTCATGTTCGCCTGGTTGAAGAAGATGCGGCCAAAGTGGTCGCGGTCGGGGAACACGTCGTCCTGGTTGGGCAGGTTGGCCCCGCCGGAATCGACCAGGTAGATGCACGGCAGCTGGTTTTGCTGGGCGATTTCCTGCGCTCGCAAATGTTTTTTCACCGTCATGGGGTAGTAGGTGCCGCCCTTCACCGTGGCGTCGTTGCAGACGACCATGCAGTCCACCCCGGCCACGCGGCCGATCCCGGCGATCAACCCCGCGCCGGGTGCTGCGTTGTTGTACATGTTCAGCGCCGCCAGCGGGGCGATTTCCAGAAACGGCGTGCCCGGGTCGAGCAATTGCTGCACCCGGTCGCGGGGCAGCAGCTTGCCCCGGCCCAGATGCTTGGCGCGGGCCGCTTCGCCGCCGCCCTGGGCGATTTTTTCGCACTGCGTGCGCAGGTCATCGACCAGCGCCTGCATCGCGGCGGCGTTGGCCTGAAAATCCGCCGAGCGCGGGTTGAGCTTGCTGGTCGTCATACGGAACCTCCTTGGGAAGAAAATAATTTTTCGCAAATTTGCGCTGCGCCAGCGGAAAAACCGCCTTGCGCAGCGCTAACAATTAAGCCATGCACACTGTCGAAACCGTCTTGTTGGTACTGATGCTGGGGGCCCTGACCGGCATTGCCGCCCGTTACGTAAGGGCCATTCCCCTGCCCCTGATTCAAATCGCCCTGGGGGCGCTGATTGCCTGGCCGCAGGACGGGCTGCACATCGCCTTCGACCCGGAGCTGTTCCTGCTGCTGTTCATCCCGCCGCTGCTGTTTGCCGACGGCTGGCGCATCCCCAAGCGCGAATTTTTTGCCCTGGCCAAACCGATTCTGCTGCTGGCCTTCGGCCTGGTGTTCTTTACGGTACTGGGCCTGGGCTATCTGATCCACTGGATGATTCCCAGCATTCCCCTGACCGTGGCCTTCGCCCTGGCCGCCGTGGTATCGCCCACCGATGCGGTGGCCGTGTCGGCCATTTCGCGCAACCTGGGCATGCCCAGCAAGACCATGCACCTGCTGGAGGGCGAATCGCTGCTGAACGATGCCTCGGGCCTGGTGGCGCTGAAATTTGCCGTGGCAGCCACGCTGACCGCCGGTTCGTTTTCGTGGGAAAGCGCCGCCAAGGACTTCACCTGGATGGCCGTAGGCGGCCTGGGCCTGGGCACGCTGATGGGCTGGGGCTTCAGCCGGGCACGCGACATGGTCACGCGCCGCGTGGGCGACGTGGCCGCCACGCAGATGGTGCTGCTGCTGATCCTGCTGCCCTTTGCCGCCTACATCGGCGGGGAATACATCGGCGTCTCGGGCATCCTGTCGGCGGTGGCCGCCGGGATCGCCACCAATTTTGCCGATCTGGACCGCAGCAACTTCATCTCCGAACGTCTGCAGACCGAGGGCACCTGGAGCATGGTGGAAGCGGCCTTCAACGGCGCCATCTTCCTGCTGCTGGGGTTGCAACTGCCCTCCATCATCGGCGAGACGCTGCGCGGCGCGGCGCACCGCGATGCCTGGCTGCTGCTGGGCTACGTGGCCGCCATCTCCTGCGCCCTGCTGGCGCTGCGCTGGATCTGGCTGATGCTGGGCGTGCGCGGCTCGCTGCACAAGGCGCACCGCCAGGGGCGCATGGAAGAACGCCCCAGCCCGCTGCTGACCCTGGCGACCACGGTGGCCGGCATTCGCGGCGCCGTGACGCTGGCCGCCGCCCTGTCGATTCCCACCCACCTGGCCAACGGCCGCGCATTCCCCGAGCGCAATCTGCTCATCTTCCTGGCCACGGGCACGATCTTGTTCACCCTGGTGCTGGGCAGCGTGCTGCTGCCGCTGCTGCTGCGCCGGATGCCCCCCGTGGAAGACGCCCAGGCCCAGCACGAGGAGCGCCAGGCCCGCACCGCCGCCTGCCAGGCAGCCATTGCCAGCCTGGCCCTGACCGAAGACGAGGCCCAGCAGCACAACGCCCAGTGGCTGGCCCAGCACCAGGAGGTGGCCGGGCGCATCACCCAGGAGTACCGCAACCGCATCCAGATGCTGGACGAGAGCGGCATTGCCAGCACCCCCGAAGCGCAAAGCGACGCCCCCGAAGTGGTGCATGAGCGGCGCCTGCGCTACCTGCGCGAGGTCGAGCTGCGCCTGCGCTGCATCCAGATCGAACGCAATGCCCTGTACGCCGAGCGCCAGGCGCACCGCATCAACGACGAGCTGCTGCGCTCCATGGTCAGCGAGCTGGACATGGCCGAAGTCTCGCTGCGCAAGCGCCTGACGGTGGCGCGGCGGGCCGCCGGCCTGCCGTCCCTGAACGACGGGCACTGAGCATCGGTTCACGCCGGGCAGCGCGGCAGCGGGCATGGTCATGCGGTCTGCTGCGGCTGCAGGTGCAGCTGCTCCATCATGGTTTCGCGGATCTTGAATTTCTGGATCTTGCCCGTGACCGTCATCGGGAAGGCCTCGACAAAGCAGATGTAGCGCGGCACCTTGTAGTGGGCGATCTGGCCCTTGCAGAAGGCGCGGATGTCGTCCTCGGTCACGCTCTGGCCGGGCTTGGCGATGATCCAGGCGCACAGCTCCTCGCCGTAGCGGCTGTCGGGCACGCCCACCACCTGCACGTCCTGCACCTGGGGGTGGCGGTACAGAAATTCCTCGATCTCGCGCGGGTAGAGGTTCTCGCCGCCACGGATCACCATGTCCTTGATGCGCCCGACGATGTTCACATAGCCTTCGCTGTCCATCACGGCCAGATCGCCGGTGTGCATGAAGCCTTCGTCGTCGATCGCTTCGCGCGTTTTTTCCGCATCGCCCCAATAGCCGTGCATCACGGAATAGCCCTTGGTGCATAGCTCCCCGGTCACGCCGGGGGGCACGATGGCCCCGGTTTCGGGGTCGACGATCTTCACCTCCAGGTGCGGCTGCACCAGACCGACGGTGGAGACGCGCTTGTCCAGCGGCGTATCGGTGGAGCTTTGGCAGCTCACGGGGCTGGTTTCGGTCATGCCGTAGGCGATGGTCACTTCGGTCATGTGCATGTCGGCCTGCACGCGCTTCATCACCTCGATCGGGCAGGGGCTGCCGGCCATGATGCCGGTGCGCAGGGTGGACAGGTCGAACTCGGCAAAGCGCGGGTGGTCCAGCTCGGCAATGAACATGGTCGGCACGCCGTGCAGGCCGGTGCATTTTTCGGCCTGCACCGTCTCCAGCACGGCGAGCGGGTCGAAGCCGTCGTTGGGATAAACGATGGTGCTGCCGTGGGTGAAGCAGGCCAGATTGCCCAGCACCATGCCGAAGCAGTGGTACAGCGGCACGGGGATGCACAGGCGGTCGGCGGCGGTGAGTTTCATGCACTCGCCGATGAAAAAGCCGTTGTTCAGAATGTTGCGGTGCGTCAGCGTCGCACCCTTCGGGAAGCCCGTGGTGCCGCTGGTGAACTGGATGTTGATCGGGTCGGTGTTCTTCAGCGTCGCCGCCACGGCATCGACCTGCGGGTCGTCGGCCTGGCCCCTGGCCATCCAGTCGGAAAAGCGCAGCATCCCGGGCTGGTTCTCCCCTTCCCCGGCCACGTCGATCCACACCACGGTGCGCAGGCTGGGCAGGCGCTTGGCGGCCAGCATGCCGGGCATGCAGCGGCCCAGTTCCGGGGCCAGTTCGCGCAACATGCCCAGGTAGTCGCTGGTCTTGAACTGCGCCATGGTCACCAGCGCCTTGCAGCCGACCTTGTTCAGGGCGTATTCCACCTCGGCGGTGCGGTAAGCCGGGTTGATGTTCACCAGCACGATGCCGACCTGCGCCGTGGCCAGCTGCATCAGCACCCATTCGGCATTGTTGTGCGACCAGATGCCCACCCGGTCGCCCTTTTCCAGACCCGATTGCAACAAGGCGCTGGCCAGCTGGCGCACCGCCTTGTGCAGACCGGCATAGGTGTAGCGCAAGCCCTGGTGGCGGCTGATCAGGGCCTCGCGCTCGCCCTGGCGGCGGGCCATGTCGGCGAAAAAATCGCCGATCGTCGCTTCGATCAGCGGGGTATCGGTCGCGCCACGGGCATGGCTGGCGGTCAAGGGGGCAAACGGGGCAGGCACGGCAGTTCTCCTGGTTTTCTGCGGCGGACGGCACGGCAGCCCGGTGCCTTCCGCATGGTGTGATGGCCCAGAATACGGGTAAGCCCCGCGCAGATGGGGCCAGCAAGGTTGCAATAATTGCCACCTATGGAAGTCCCTTACGCGCCCCCTGCACGGCCCACCGCCCCGGTTCCTGCGGCCCACGTCGTCCCTGCCGGGCTGGGCGCCCCCCACCCTGCACTGACACCGATGGCCTTTGTCCAGGCCGTGGTGCAGGCCTACCAGCAGCGCGGGCTATCGCCTGCCAGCGCCCTGGCAGCGGCACAAATTGCGCCAACTGCGGTGCAGCACCGCCATGCCCGCATCACCGCGCTGCAAATGGAGCTGCTGTGCGCCCACGCCATGCGCGAGCTGGACGACGAGGCCCTGGGCTGGTTCTCCCGCCGCCTGCCTTGGGGCAGCTATGGCATGCTGGCCCGTGCCAGCATCAGCAGCCCCAACCTGGGGCTGGCCATGGCCCGCTGGTGCCGCCACCACAACCTGCTGACCGAGGACATCGAGCTGCACCTGCGCCACGACGCCCAGGTGGCCCGCATCGAGCTGCACACGCTGCGCCCGCTGGGGCCGATGCAGGAGTTCTGCCTGCTGTCGGTGCTGCGCAATCTGCACGGACTGGCCTGCTGGTGGGTCGATCACCCGATTCCCTTGCTGCAGGCCAGCTTCCCCTTTCCCGCACCGGCCCATGCGGCGGTGTACGAAGTGCTGTTTCAGGCACCGGTGGTGTTTGCCGCGCCCGTGGCCAGCCTGAGCTTTGCCGCCGCCTGGCTGACCACCCCGCTGGTGCGCGACGAGGCGGCCCTGACCACCATGCTGCAGCGGGCGCTGCCCATCCAGGTGCGGCCCTACCGCCCCAGCCAAAGCCTGGTGCAGCGCGTGCGCCAGGCGCTGGCCGCGCACCCCTATTGCGGGCATACGGCAGAAAGCCTGGCCGAGTTGCTGCACCTGGCCCCGCGCAGCCTGCACCGGCAATTGCAGCAGGCCGGCACGTCGCTCCAGCAATTAAAAGATGAAGTGCGCCGGCAAAAGGCCTGCGCCCTGCTGCTGCGCACGGACATGCCGCTCAAGCGCATTGCCCAGGCCTGCGGCTTTGCCAGCGAAAAAAGCTTTGGCCGCGCCTTTGTCCACTGGCTGGGGATGCCGCCACAGCAGTTCCGCGCGGCGCAACGGCCCTAGCCGCCAGCGACCTTAATCCCGCTTGTCCAGCGGCAAACGCAGCTCGAAGCAGGCACCGGGCGCCCCGTCGCTGCGACCCAGGCAACGCACGCTGCCGCCGTGGCGCTGGGCAATGGAGCGCACCAGCGCCAGCCCCAGGCCGACGCCGCCGCTGCGCTCGCTGGCGCCGGGCAGGCGGTAGAACTTTTCAAAGATGCGTTCGCGCTGTTCGGGCGGCACGCCGGGGCCGTGGTCCTGCACGCGCACGATGGCCTGCTGGCCTTCCCGGGCCAGCTCCAGAGCGATGCTGCCGTGGCTGTAGCGCTTGGCGTTTTCCAGCAGGTTGCGCACGGCGCGGCGCAGCAGCTTGGCGATGCCGGGCACTTCCAGCGCGGTGGCGTGCAGCAGCAGTTCGGCATCGACGCGGGCGCATTCCTCGGCGGCCAGGCCGATCAGGTCGACGGCCTCGCTGCTGCCCACGTCCACGTCCGGCTGCTCCAGGCGACTGGCCAGCAGGATTTCATCGACCAGTTGGTCCAGTTCGGCAATGTTGCGCCGGATTTCCTGCTGGGCGCTGCGCTGTTCGGGCGCATCGCCCATCAGCTCCAGCCCCATGCGGATGCGGGCCAGCGGGGAGCGCAGTTCGTGCGAGGCGTTGGCCAGCAGGCTCTGGTGCGATTGCACCAGGGTCTGGATGCGCTCGGCGGCGGCGTTGAACTGGCGGGCCAGATCGGCCACTTCGTCCTGGCCCTGGGTGGGCACGCGCACGGCCAGATTGCCTTCGCCGAACTGCTGCACGCTGCGTTGCAGGTTTTCCAGCCGCTTGAGCAGGCGCCGGATGATGGGGAACACGGCCAGCGCCACGGCCAGCCCGACCAGCCCCAGCAGCCACAGGAAGCCGAACGGCGGACGCAGCCAGTAGCTGATGTCCAGGGGGCTGGGCGGCGGCGGCGGGCGGCCCCGGTGGGGGGACATCTCCAGCAGGTAGCTGCGCCCGTCGTCCCCGGCAATGGCAAAGCGCAGGCTGTCGCCGTTTTCCGGCCCCCGGCGGCGCTGGCGTTCAAAGCCGCCTTGCAGCACGACAGTTCCGGCAGCATCCGTCACGGTCAGTTCACGGGCCAGGGTGCCCTGGACGGTGTTGCGGGCTTCATGCTCCTGCGCCATTTTCCAGGCCAGGCCGACCAGCAGGGTCAGCACGGCGACGCCGCCGACCACGGCCAGCCAGATGCGCAGGTACAAACGCCGGGCGAAGGGCCGGGCAAAGGCTTGGAACATGGCGCGGCCCCCTCAGTCCTGCTGCTTGGCGAACACGTAGCCGACACCGCGCACGGTGAGGATGCGCTTGGGGTTCTTCGGGTCGGCCTCGATCGCAGCGCGGATGCGGCCCATGTGCACGTCGATGCTGCGGTCGAAGGCCTCCAGCTCGCGCCCGCGCACCACTTCCATGATCTGGTCGCGCGTCAGCACCCGCCCGGCCCGCTCGGCCAGGGCGACGAGCAGGTCGAACTGGTAGCTGGTCATCTCCGCCGGCTGCCCGTCCACCGTCACCGTCCGGGCGTCGCGGTCGATTTCCAGGCTGCCGAAGCGCAACACCTGGTGCGCGGCTTGCGCCACCACGGCCCCGCGCCCGTGGCGGCGCAGGATGGCGCGGATGCGGGCCAGCAGCTCGCGCGGCTCGAAGGGTTTGGGCAGGTAGTCGTCGGCGCCCATTTCCAGGCCGACGACGCGGTCCATCGGGTCGCCCTTGGCAGTCAACATCAGCACCGGCACCTGGGCAGCCGCGCCGGGCAAAGCCCGCAGGCGGCGGCACACTTCCAGCCCGTCCAGGTCGGGCAGCATCAAGTCCAGAATCACCAGGTCGGGCAGCGGGGCGTGTTGCAGTTGTTGCAGGCCGCTGGCCGCGTCCGGGCAGTGCGCCACCTGCAGGCCGTTGTTGCCCAGGTAGGTGACGACCATGTCGGCCAGACGGTGGTCGTCCTCGATCATTAACAGTTGCTGCGTACTCATGCCGGGCAGTGTAGGGGGCGCAGTTGTCTGTTGTGTAAAGCGGCGGGGTTGCTACTGATAAAGGTGCTGTTTCCGCTTTTCAACAAACGATTTCAGATATGAAAGATGCTGAAATCGTTTATTTACCAGTGGAAAAAGCTTCTGTTTTTGATGTGCTGCGCGTCAGGTAGCGCAGCAGTTGATCCATCAGGGCATACAGCTCTTCGTAGCGGCCCGGGGGACGGGCCTGCAATGCCTGCGCGGTCTGGATGAAGGGCGATGGCACCAGTTCGCCGTGGCAGTGGGCGAGCATGGCGGCCACGCTGTCGGGCGTGGTTTCCAGGTGGAATTGCAGGCCGATGGCCCGCTGGCCGATCTGGAAGGCCTGGTGCGGGCAGGCCGCGCTGCGGGCCAGGTGGATGGCCCCGTCCGGCAGGTCGAAGGTTTCGCCATGCCAGTGAAAGACCTCTGCCGTGGCCGGAAAGGCAAAGCCGCTGCCCTGCGGCGCACAGCCCTGGATGGGGAACCAGCCGATCTCCTTGTGCTGCGCCGGGTAGACCCGGGCGCCCAGGGCCGCCGCCATGAGCTGCGCCCCCAGGCAGATGCCCAGCACGGCCTTGCCGCTGCGGATGGCCTTGCGCAGCAGGCGCTTTTCCGGGCGCAGCCAGGGCAGCGCGGCCTCGTCGTTGGCGCTCATGGGGCCGCCCAGGACGATCAGCACGTCGAAGGCGCTGACCGGCGGCAGGACGGCCCCGGCCTCGAACAGCCGGGTTGTCGTCACTACCTCCTGCCGGGCGGTCAGCCAGGCGGCGATGCTGCCCGGCCCTTCAAACGGCACATGCTGCAAAACGTGTACGCGCATGGGATGCAGCCCCCGCATCTCAGCCAATGGCCCGCTGCGGCGCGGTGCGGGCATGGGTGGTGTAGAGCGTCAGGCCGGTGAATGCCAGCCCGCCGACGATGTTGCCCAGCACCACGGGGATTTCGTTCCAGAGGAAGTAATCCATGATGGAGAAGTTGCCGCCCAGCATCAGCCCCGAGGGAAACAGGAACATGTTCACCACCGAATGCTCGAAGCCCATGGCAAAGAACAGCATGATCGGCATCCACATGGCGATGACCTTGCCGCTGACGGTGGTGGAGATCATTGCGCCGACCACGCCGGTGGACACCATCCAGTTGCACAGCACGCCGCGCAGGAAGATGGTGGCCCAGCCCATCAGCCCGTATTCGGCATAGCCCAGGGTGCGGGCCTCGCCGATGTGGCCGATCTTCTGCCCGATCTCGCCTGGCGGCACGGAAAAGCCGTAGGTGAAGATGAAGGCCATCATCCCCGCCACGGTCAGCGCCCCCAGAAAGTTGCCGACGAACACCAGAGCCCAGTTGCGCAGAATGCCGCGCACGGTGACGCCGGGGCGCTTGTCCAGCAGCGCCAGCGGGGTGAGCATGAACACGCCGGTGAGCAGGTCGAAGCCCAGCAGGTAGAGCATGCACACCCCCACGGGAAAGAGCAGCGCCCCGATCAGCGCCGAGCCGCTCATCACGCTGGCGCTGACGGCAAACACCGCCGCCAGCGCCAGGATGGCCCCGGCCATGAAGGCGCGGATCAGGGTGTCGCGGGTGGACATGTGAATCTTGGCTTCGCCGGTATCGACCATCTTGGTGACAAATTCGGCGGGAGAGAGGTAGGCCATGGGAATGCTCCTGCAAGGGTGGGAAATCAGGGGAAAGCGAAGAAAGAGGCCATCAATGCGTGGCAGGCGCCGTCCGCTGCGTCGGGCCGGCCAGCGGGCGGGTCTGCGTCAGCGCGTGCGCGGTCAGTTCGGCGGCATCCAGGTAGACGGCGCCGTCCTGCACCTGCACACGGAAGGTCGGGGTGCTGCCCTCATCCGGGGCCTGGGCCTGGCCGTCGGCCAGGCCGATCGTCCAGTTGTGCAGCGGGCAGGCGACCTTGTCGCCAAACACCATGCCTTGCGACAGCGGGCCGCCCTTGTAGGGGCTGTAGTCCAGCAGGGCGTAGACGGCATCCGCAGCGGTGCGGAACAGCGCCACCTCCAGCCCCTGGGGCCGGGCCACGCGGCGGGCGCCCTGGCGCGGAATGTCGTCCACCTGGCAGATGTAGTGCCAATGCGTTGGGGATGTCATGGGTATGCCTTTCATAGCTGCCAGCGCCGATCTGCACTGCGCTGGCGGGTGTTTTTGCAGTGAATCAAACGGCAGGCGCCGTGGCCGGTTCGGCGGGGACGATGGGGATGAACTGCCGCGCATCGACCCGCGCCTTGTCGCCCTCGAACCAAGGGTCGGGCTCGCCCTCCAGCGCCGCTTGCAGCCGTGCCCACAGTGCCTGGCGGTTGGCGGCGTCTTCCAGCACTTTCTGTTTGACGTGTTCCAGCCCGACGCGGGCCACGTAGTGCGTGGTGCGCTCCAGGTACCAGCCTTCCTCGCGGTAGAGCTGGAGGAAGGCGCCGCTGATCTCCAGCACCTCCTCGGCGGTTTTCACCTTGGTGAAGAACTGCGCCACCTCGGTCTTGATGCCGCCGTTGCCGGCGATGTGGATTTCCCAGCCGGAATCGACGCCGATGATGCCCACGTCCTTGATGCCGCTTTCCGCGCAGTTGCGCGGGCAGCCGCTGACCGCCAGCTTGACCTTGTGCGGCGCGTACATGCGCCACAGCGCCCGCTCCAGATCGCGCCCCAACTGGCTGCTGTCCTGCGTGCCGAAGCGGCACCACTCGCTGCCCACGCACGTCTTGACGGTGCGCAGGCTCTTGCCGTAGGCGTGGCCGCACGGCATGCCGATGTCGCGCCACACGCCGGGCAGGTCTTCCTTCTTCACGCCCAGCAGGTCGATGCGCTGGCCGCCCGTCACCTTCACGCCGGGGATCTGGTATTTGTCCACCACGTCGGCAATGCGGCGCAGCTCGTCGGCATTCGTCTCGCCGCCCCACATGCGCGGCACCACGCTGTAGGTCCCGTCCTTCTGGATGTTGGCGTGGCTGCGCTCGTTGATGGCGCGGCTTTGCGGGTCGTCCAGCGCTTCCTTGGGCCACGTGCTGATCAGGTAGTAGTTGATCGCCGGGCGGCAACCGGGGCAACCGTCGGGCGTCTGCCACTCCATGAAGGCAAAGACTTCTTCCTTGCTGATGAGGCGGTGGGTGCGGATGGCATCGCGCACCGCCTGGTGGCCGTGTTCGGTGCAGGCGCACACCGGCTTGGCCGTGGTGTTGGCCGCATACGCGCCGCCGACGGTGGCCATCAAAAGCTGCTCCACCAGCCCGGTACACGAGCCGCAACTGGCGCTGGCCTTGGTGTGCTTGCGCACCTCGTCGATGGTGAACAGGCCCTTTTCCTTGATGGCCTTGCAGATGGTGCCCTTGGTCACGCCGTTGCAGCCGCAGACCTCGGCATCGTCGGGCATGGCGGCGGCCTGGTTCTGTCCGGCGTGGCCGCCTTCGCCGATGTTGCTTTGGCCCAGCAGGAGGGCGCTGCGCAGCTCGGCCACGCTGCGGCCCTCGCGCAGCAACTGGAAGTACCAACTGCCATCGACGGTGTTGCCGTACAGGCAGGCACCGACCAGCTTGTCGTCCTTCAGCACCAGCTTCTTGTACTGCCCCGCGCCGGGGTCGCTCATGACGATTTCCTCGGTGCCCGCGCCGCCCATGAAGTCGCCCGCCGAGAACAGGTCGATGCCCGTCACCTTCAGCTTGGTCGAGGTCTGCGACCCCAGGTAGCGGCCAATGCCGAACTCCGCCAGGTGGTTGGCCGCCACCCGCCCCTGCTCGAACAGCGGGGCCACCAGCCCGTAGGCAATGCCCCGGTGCGCGGCGCACTCGCCCACGGCGTAGATACGCGGGTCGGTCGTGGTCTGCATGGTGTCGCCCACGACGATGCCCCGATTGACGTGCAGGCGCATGGCTTCGGCCAGGGCGGTGTTGGGGCGGATGCCCACGGTCATCACCACCAGATCGGCCGGGATTTCGCTGCCGTCCTTGAAGCGCACCGACTGCACCCGACCATCGTCGCCGCCCAGCAGTTCCTGGGTTTGCGCGGCCATCAGAAAGTCCATCCCGCGCTCCTGCAAAGCCTTTTGCAGCATCTGCCCGGCCACGGGGTCAAGCTGGCGCTCCATCAGCCATTCATTGGCATGCACCACGCTGACCTGCATGCCGCGTTTCATCAGGCCGTTGGCCGCCTCCAGCCCCAGCAGGCCGCCGCCGATGACCACGGCGTGCCGGTAGTGCGCGGCGGCGTCGATCATGGCCTGCGTGTCGGCAATGTCGCGGTAGGCCAGCACGCCGTCCAGCTCCCTGCCCGGAATCGGCAGCATGAAGGGGTTGGAGCCGGTGGCCAGAATCAGCCGGTCGTAAGGCACGCTGACCGCCTCGCCCGTGCTGCGCACCGCATGCACGGTGCGCCGGGCGCGGTTCACCTCGGTCACGGTGCAGCCCGCGTGCAGGGTGATGCCATGCTCGGCATACCATGCCCAGTCGTTCAGGACGATCTGTTCCAGCGTCTGCTCCCCCGCCAGCACGGGCGAAAGCAGGATGCGGTTGTAGTTGGGATGCGGCTCCGCGCCGAAGATGGTGATCTCGTACAGATCGGGGGCAATCTTCAGCAGCTCTTCGAGCGTGCGCACCCCCGCCATGCCATTGCCCACCATCACCAGTTGCATTTTGTTCATAGCGCCCTCTTGCAGTGTTCATCAACGGCCCAACAGGCCACGAACACAACAAAGCAACAACCATGCCAATGCAAAAACCGGCGTGCCGCCCCCTGTCAAAGCAAGGGGCGGTACCAAGATTCACGCCATCTTTTAGTGCGAACCATGCTGCAACGCACCAAAACAGCCAGGCTTTCAACGCTTGCGCAGCAAGCAAGAAAGCCCAGGGCGCGAAGTCGCGCCCTTCAAGGCACAGCGCATCCGTCAAGGCGCGGCCCCAATAACCGGCAAGCCGCATCCCGTCTGACTCGCCGTGGCTGTCCGAGCGGAGCGCCCAAAGGGCGCGAAGCGAGTTCCACGGCGGGTATTCAAGCTGCGCAGCACGCCTTCTTTGCCTCCTTTCTTGCGCGTGCAAGAAAGGAGGTCGCCCGCCGGGGCGAGACCCGGCCAGCAGAACCAAAAAAATAGCTACTCCCGCAAATAAACAAACGATTTCAAAAACAAAACACCAATAAATCGTTCACCCACCAGCGGAAACAGCTATCAATTAAATAAAAACATCACCCAAAAAACGGTGGCCGAGGCAATTGCTCCCGCAAAATCCCCCACGGACTGCGCCCACTCAACTGCGCCACGATGGCCGCCTTCAACGGCGGCAAATGCTGCGCCCCCTGCAACACGATCTGGCGCAACAGCCGGGGCGCCGGGCGCGGATCGGTAAACAGCTTGACCACGGTGTTCGTCCCCTGGAACAGCGGCCAGGCGTGCCGGTGCTGGCTGCGGCCATAGGCGGCCAGCACGCCCTCGTGCCCCCAGTCCTGCCCGGCGTGGTAGGCATGGGCAATGGCGCTGCTCAAGCGCTCCACCCCGGACAGGCCCAGGTTGAAGCCGTGCGCCGTCACCGGGTGCATCCCCACCGCCGCATCGCCCAGCAAGGCAAAGCGCGGCCCGCTGAACTGGCGGGCATAGGTCGCCACCAGCGGGTAATGGTGGCGCTGGCCGACCAGCTCCATCTCGCCCAGGCGGTTCTGGAAATGCGCCTGCACCTGGGCGGCGAAATCGGCCTCGTCCAGCTGCATCAGGCGGGCAATGTCCGGGCTGTCGCTGGTCACCACCGCCGAACACAGCAAATCGCCCGTGGCCGGGTCGGGCTGCAACGGCAGGATGGCCAGGGTGCGGTCGTAGCCGAAGCACTCGTGCGCCACGTCGTCATGCGCAACGGTGTGGCGCATCCGGCAGACGATGACGCTGCGGCCAAAGTCGGTCATCTGCGCCCCCACGCCCAACATGCGGCGCACGGCGGAAAAGCGGCTGTCCGCCGCCACCACCAGCGGCGCGGCCAGCGGCGGCGCATCCACGCGCACGCCGTTGTCCTGCACCTGGTAATGCACCTGGGCACGATCGCCCAGGCGCTGCACCTGCGTCACGGTGGCCCCGGTAATCAGGTGGATGGCGGCGTGGCCCTGCGCCTCCTCCCACGCCGTGCGGCGCAGGGCGCAATTGGGCACGATGCGCCCGAGCGCCTCCATGTCCTGGCCCACCGTATCGATGTCCAGTGTCGGGCGGACGCCCACCGGCCCGTCATGCACCACCGCCTGGCGGATGAAGCCCTGCTCATGCGGCAGCAGGCGCTGCCAGGTGCCCAGGCGCTGCAAAGTCTGCACGCTGGGATGGGTCAGGGCGATTTCCCGGCCATCCGGGGCCGGATGGGCCAAAACCGCCTGCGGCTGCTGCTCCAGCACCGTGGCATGCAAACCGGCCTGGGCCAAAGCCAGCGCCAGCGACAAACCCGCAGGCCCGGCGCCCACGATCAAAACATCGGTATCCATAGAAGAAGGCGTAATCAAAAGTAAAAGTCGGACAGTCAACGCAGGCCATTGTCCCCGCTTCTGCCACGCACACGGGCGCAACGCCGCAAACCACCCTGCTGCCCTTGCAGCAGTTACGGACATGCAAGGGATGCTCTGCACGCATCACGCAGCCCAGTGGGCACTGCGGATCGGGATGGGCTGCAAGGCGCCAACCGCAGCCATGGCGGTGCTATGGCGAGGATGTGCAACGCCGCAGACCGCCCGAGGCCGCAGAGGCCCACGGCGCGATGATGCGTGCAGAGCATCCCAAGGTACACTCGCCGCTGGTGTGCCTTTCTCCTCCCTTGCCTTTTCCCTGCCTTTTCATTGAGCTATGGCCGTTGATTCCAAGAGCGCTGTCCGCGCCAGCTTTGACCTGAAAAGCGCCGAATTGCCGGTACTGGCAGTAGCGTTGCGCAGCACCGATGTGGCAACCGTGGTTGCCGACCTGGCCCGGCGCCTGGCCGACGACCCGGATTTCTTCGACAACGACCCGGTTCTCATCGACCTGCAGCATGTGCAGGACAGCCCCGAGGCCATCGACTTCCCCTGCCTGCTGGCCGCCCTGCGCAGCCACCGCACCCGTCCGGTGGCCGTGCGCGGCGGCTCCCCCGCACAAATGGATGCGGCCCACGAGGCCGGCCTGGTCCCCGCCCCCGACGCCACCCTGGCCCGCCCCAAGGAGCGCGAGGTGGTACGCGAAGTGGAAGTGGTGCGCGAAGTAGAGGTCATCCGCGAAGTGCCGGTGGACGTCGTGCGCCCGACCGTGGTGGTGGACAAGCCGCTGCGCTCCGGCCAGCAGGTCTACGCCAAGGGGGCCGATCTGGTCGTCCTGTCCATGGTCAGCTTTGGCGCCGAGGTGATTGCCGACGGCAACGTCCACATCTACGCCCCCCTGCGGGGCCGGGCCGTGGCCGGCGCCCGGGGCGACACGGCCGCCCGCATCTTCACCACCTGCATGCAGCCGCAATTGCTGTCGATCGCCGGCAACTACCGCGCCCTGGAAACCGATCTGCCTGCCGACGTGGCCGGAAAACCGGCCCAGGCCCGCCTGGAGGGGGACCGGCTCATCATCGAACCCCTGGCATCCCTGACCTGATTCCCCTGCTTTCAAGACCCCTAGGAACCCTGCTCTCATGGCCAAAATCATCGTAATTACCTCCGGCAAAGGCGGTGTCGGCAAAACGACCACCAGCGCCAGCATTGCCGCTGGCCTGGCACTGTCCGGTCACAAAACCGTGGTGATCGACTTCGACGTCGGGCTGCGCAACCTCGACCTCATCATGGGCTGCGAACGCCGCGTGGTCTACGACCTGATCAACGTCATCCAGGGCGAGGCCAACCTGAACCAGGCCCTCATCAAGGACAAGCAGTGCGACAACCTGTTCATCCTGGCCGCATCGCAAACGCGCGACAAGGACGCCCTGACCGACGAGGGCGTGAAAAAGGTGCTGGACGATCTGGCCGCCATGGAATTTGACTTCATCCTCTGCGACTCCCCCGCCGGGATCGAGAGCGGCGCCCTGCTGGCCATGCGCTACGCCGACGAGGCACTGGTCACGACCAACCCGGAAGTCTCCTCGGTGCGCGACTCCGACCGCATTCTGGGCATGCTCAGTTCCAAGACCGAAAAGGCCCGCAACGGCGGCAGCGTCAAGGAACACCTGCTCATCACCCGCTACAACCCGGCCCGGGTGGAGGAAGGGCAGATGCTCTCGATCCAGGACGTCGAAGACATCCTGCGCATCCCGCTGGTCGGCGTGATTCCCGAATCGGAAATCGTGCTGCAGGCCTCCAACCAGGGCATCCCGGTGATTCACATGCCGGATGCCGATGCTGCCCAGGCCTACCAGGACGTCGTCGCCCGCCTGCTTGGCGAGGAGCGCCCGATGCGGTTCACCGAAGCCGTCAAGCCGGGCTTTTTCAAACGAATTTTTGGTGGGAGGTAAACCAGCATGTCGATCCTTTCCATGCTGCTGGGCGAAAAGAAAAAGTCTGCCGCCATCGCCAAGGAGCGCCTGCAAATCATCCTGGCCCGCGAGTGCGTGGACGGCAGCAGCGCCCCGGACTACCTGCCCGCACTGCAGCGCGAGCTGATGGCGGTGGTGTCGAAATACGTCGCCATCAACCCGCAGGACATCAAGGTGAACTTCGAGCGCCAGGACAACCTGGAAGTGCTGGAAGTAAAGGTGGAGCTGCCGGAGACTCCGGCCTCCTCCCGCTAACCCTCAACCCCCGGGGACTGAGGCGCCAGGCGCCGCCCCAGTTGCCCCGCGTGGTACAGCAGCGGCTCGCCGCCCAGGCGCTGGCAGCGCAGCACCTCGCCCACCATGATGAGGTGGTCGCCCCCCGCATAGCGGTGGCGCAGGGCACATTCGAACACGGCCACCGCTCCCTGGATGATGGGCACCCCCTCGGCGTTGGGCTGCCAGTCCACCTGGGCAAAACGGTCTCCGTCCCTGGCGGCAAAACGCCGGGCCAGCGCCTCCTGCTCCAGCGCCAGCACATGCACCGCGTAGTGCTGGCAGCGCAGGAACACGGGATACAAGCTGGTGGCCTGCCCCAGGCTCCACAGCACCAGGGGCGGGGTGAGCGAGACGGCATTGAACGAGCTGACCGTCATGCCGGCTGGTGCGCCTTGCGCATTGGTGGTGGTCACGATCGTCACGCCAGTGGCGAACTGCCCCAGGGCGTCGCGCAATTGACGCTCGGTAAATACGGCGGGGGGGGCAGAAGATGTCACAGGCGCAGCGCTTTCATGGGGAAACCGTGGATTATCCATGGGAACCGCAGATCAGAAAAAAGCTTGCAAGTCGCTGACGTACATCAAAAACACTACTGACAAAATACTCTTTGCAGCACGCCGCGAAGCCTTGCGCGAGGACTCGGAAAATACCCCGCAGGTGCAGAGAGCCCTTTGCACCGCTTGCCTTAAAGGATGACCCGATGCACAAAATTTTCATTACGCTGGCGCTTGCTGCCACTGCGGCGATTGCTGCGCCAGCCATGGCTGCCGACAACTGTGCCACCACGATCGAAGCCAACGACATGATGCAGTTCAACGTCAAGCACGTGGACGTGCCCAAGGCGTGCAAGAACTTCGCCATCACCCTGAAGCATGTCGGCAAGATGCCCAAAGCTGCGATGGGCCACAACGTGGTGGTCAGCAATACAGCGGATGTGACCGCCGTGGCCACCGACGGTGCCAAGGCCGGCCCTGCGGCCGACTACGTGAAAGCCAATGACGCCCGCGTGCTGGCGCACACCAAAGTGATTGGCAGCGGCGAAAGCGCCACCGTGCAGCTGGACGTGAGCAAGCTCAAGGCCGACGGCAAGTACAGCTACTTCTGCTCCTTCCCTGGCCACTTCTCGGTCATGCAAGGCACGCTGGCATTGAAATAATCGCCATCTTTGCCACCAAAACCGGGCCACCAGCCTCCGCTGGTGGCTTTTTTTCGGCCCAGATTTGGTAACGTCGCCGCTTTACCGTTTTTCCTTCCCCCCCGCCATGCTTCACTACCGCACCCTGCCCGTCACGGCCTTTCAACAAAACTGCTCCATCGTCTGGTGCGACCAGACCCGGCAGGCCGCCGTGATCGACCCCGGCGGCGATATCGAAAACATCCGGGCGCTGGCCCAGTCCCTGGGCCTGGACATCCGCGCCATCTGGCTCACCCACGCGCATATCGACCACGCCGGCGGGGCCGCCAGTCTGAGCGAGCAGCTGGACGTGCCCATCATCGGCCCGCACCGGGGCGACCAGTTCTGGATTGATGGCCTGCCCCAGCAAAGCCTGATGTTCGGCTTTCCCCCGGCAGGCACCTTCATCCCCACGCGCTGGCTCGAAGACCGGGACACGGTGCAGATTGGCGAAGAAACCCTGCATGTGCGCCACACCCCCGGGCATACCCCGGGGCATGTGGTGTTTCATGCGCCGCAAATCCAGCGCTGCTTTGTCGGCGATGTGCTGTTTGCCGGCAGCATCGGGCGCACCGATTTCCCCCAGGGCAACCACCAGCAGCTCATCGACAGCATCACCCAGCGGCTGTGGCCCATGGGCAATGACACCGTCTTCATTCCCGGGCATGGGCCGGAAAGCAGCTTTGGCCAGGAGCGCCTGACCAATCCCTTTGTCGGCAATACCTAAGGCCGTCAGCCGTTGGCCTGCAGCTCCAGCCCGGCGTGTTCGCGCAGCGGGTGAAAATGGATTTTCGGGAAACGCTCCTGCGCCAGCCGCACGTCGTAAGGGCTGGTGCAGAGGAAGGCCAGGGTATTGGCCGCATCGTGCGCCAGGCGCAGCGGGTAGGCGGCTTCAAACTGGCGCAGTTCCTGCGGCGTGTCGGCCGTAATCCAGCGGGCACCGGTGTACTGGCAGCCTTCCAGGCGGATGTCGCAGTCGTACTCGGTTTTCAGGCGGTGCTGCACCACTTCGAACTGCAATTGGCCGACCGCCCCCAGCAGCATGTTGCCACCCGCATCGGGCTTGAACACCTGGATGGCCCCCTCCTCGCCCAGCTCCATCAGCCCCTGCTGCAATTGCTTGGAGCGCAAAGGATTTTTCAGCACCACGGTCATGAACATCTCGGGTGCAAAGAACGGCAAGCCGGTGAATTGCAGGTTCGGCCCGTCGGTAATGCTGTCGCCCAACTGCACGCCGCCGTGGATGGTGAAACCGATGATGTCGCCCGCAAAGGCCTCGTCCACCGCCTCGCGGCGCTGGCTCATGAAGGTGACGACGCTGGTCGGGCGCAGCTCCTTGCCGGTGCGCTGCACCTTCATCTTCATGCCCGGCGTGTATTTGCCGCTGGCCACGCGCACGAAGGCGATGCGGTCGCGGTGGTTGGCGTCCATGTTGGCCTGCACCTTGAAGACCACGCCGGCAAAGCCCTTGTCCTCGGGGCGGATGGTGACTTCCTGGCGCTGGCGGTTCACTTCCTGGTAAGCCAGGCGCGTGCCCGGCGACGGCGACATGTCCACCACGGCGTTCAGCACTTCCTGCACACCGAAGTTGTTCACGCCCGAGCCGAAGAACACCGGGGTGAGCTTGGCGGCCAGAAACTGCTCGTGGCTCCACTCGGCCGACGCGCCCACGGCCAGTTCCATGCTCTCCAGCGCATCGTCGAAGGCTTTGCCGAAGCGCTGGCGCAGCCTGTCGGCTTCGGCCAGGGGAATGACTTCGAAGTCTTCCGGGCGCTTTTCGCTGCCGGCCTGGAACACCGTCATGCTCTGCGTGCGCAGGTCGATGATGCCGCCGAAGGTCTTGCCCTGGCCCACCGGCCAGGTGATGGGGCAGCAGGGCATGCCCAGCTCGCGTTCCACCTCGTCGAGGATGTCCAGCGGGTCGCGCACCTCGCGGTCCATCTTGTTCACGAAGGTGATGATGGGCGTATCGCGCTGGCGGCAGACCTCGATCAGGCGGCGCGTCTGCGTTTCCACGCCGTTGGCGGCGTCGATCACCATCAGCGCCGAATCCACTGCCGTCAGCACGCGGTAGGTGTCTTCCGAGAAGTCCTTGTGGCCGGGCGTGTCCAGCAGGTTGATGACGTGGTCGCGGTAGCTCATCTGCATCACGCTGGAGGCCACCGAGATACCGCGCTGCTTCTCGATTTCCATCCAGTCCGAGGTCGCGTGGCGGCTGGCCTTGCGGCCCTTGACCGCCCCGGCGATCTGGATCGCACCGGAGAACAGCAGCAGCTTTTCCGTCAGCGTGGTTTTACCGGCGTCCGGGTGGGAAATGATGGCAAAGGTGCGGCGCCGCCGCGTTTCTGGAGCGTAAGACACAGTGCTGGAGAAAGTAAGAAACAAAAAGACAAAGACAGGCCCGGGTCTCCCCGGGCCTGCAACATTCGCTCGATTGTAAAAGCCAGATGTTTATGCCGCTTGCACCCGCCGCCGATGCACATTGGAGCCGACCGCCCCCGCCGCCAGCACGCTGACCGCCAGTGCAATCCCGGCCCCGTAGAAAACCCAATGGGGCTGCTGC
The DNA here is from genome assembly GCF_042654765.1 of Comamonas nitrativorans. Lineage (NCBI taxonomy): Bacteria > Pseudomonadati > Pseudomonadota > Betaproteobacteria > Burkholderiales > Comamonadaceae > Comamonas > Comamonas nitrativorans. The sequence continues at coordinate 98,692 of NZ_JBHSEW010000003.1, forward strand.
CGGTCCATCATCCAGCCAAAAATCGGCGCCGCCAGGCTAAAGCCCAGGTCCAGCCCCGAATACACCGTGCCATACACCCGGCCCGTGGCCCCGGGCGGCGCAGCCTGCTTGATCAGCATGTCACGCGAGGGGCCGGCCAGCCCCTGCCCAAACCCCGCCGCCGCGCCGACGGCCAAGGCCACCGCGCCGGGCAGCCAGCCCGTTCCCGCCAGGGCCAATAACGCCCCGGACAGCAGCAGGAACACGGTAATCACCCGCTCCAGGCGCTGCACCCGCGCGGCCAGAAAACCGCCGCCCACCATGCCGACGGCGCTGCACAGCATGAAGCCGGTGACCATCCACGAGGTGACGGTCAAATCCAGCTGCGGGTAGATGCTGCTCAATGCCGGGCTGGAAAAGCTTTGCACCGCACTCAGGCCAGCCGTGGTGAAGAAGAAAAAGGCAAAACACAGCCATACGGCCGGCAGGGCCAGAAAGGCAAAAGGGTTTTGCTCCTGCGCATGGGCCGAAGCGGTGGCAGCCACGGTTTTTGCCCCCGGCTGGCACGCTTGCCGATCATCCAGCCAGCGGCGCTGATGCACCACGATGGCCAGGATCAGCAGGGCCAGCACGGCCCCGCTCAGGCAGGCGATGCGCCAGGAACCCGTCCAGCTGGTAATCCCCGCCATGAACACCGGGGCCGCTGCCCAGCCCAGGTTGCCCGAGATGCCATGCACCGAAAAGGCGTGCCCCATGTTCTTCGGGGAAACACGCTTGTTCAAAATCGTGAAATCCACCGGGTGAAAGGGCGCATTGCCTAGGCCCGCACAAAACGCCGCCGCCACCAGCATGGCGTAATTCTGCGCACTGGCGGCAATCAGTCCGGCCAGAGCAAAGCAGGCCAGGGCCGCAAACATGATGGGCCGGGCGCCCACCTTGTCCACCAGGAAACCCGAAAGCATCTGCCCCACCCCCGAGACCACAAAGAACACCGACACCACGCTGCCCAGCTCGACATAGCTATAGCCAAAATCGGCCATCAGCCAGGGAAACAGCGGCGGCAGCAGCAGGTGGAAGAAGTGGGATGACCCGTGGGCCAGGCCGACCAGGCCAATGGTGCGGGCGTCCTGCCCAAGAGAAGTGGTTGTCATCCCTGCATCTTAAGAACGCCACAGGATGCCCTGCCATCGCAGGGTTTCACGTGGAACGTCGTCGTCCGCCAGGGCGGCGCCTGGGGGCATACAGACGCTCCCCCCGCACGATCACCCCCTCGGGGGTCACGGCAGCGGCATGGCCGGCGGCTTCATCGGCTTGCACCCCGTCATGATCGACCGCCGCAATCGGGCACCGGTAGGCATAGACGCTGCGGCCATCGGCCAGCTGGGCGGTGTGGGTGGCGGCAATTTCGTCGGGCAGGGGGAAGTTCAGGCTGACCAGCCAGGCGCCATCGGGCATTTCCGCCAGCGATTTGACGGCGGCGCGGCTCATGCTCTCGGGCCGCTGGAACAGGTAGACCAGGTGGTAGCGCCCCCAGTCGGTCACCCACATATTGCCCTGGCGCACCCTGGCCCAGGGGCAGCGCAGGGCGCAGGCCCAGCGCAAGACCCAGCTGCGTTCCACGCCCTGCACCCGGGCCTGGGGCCAGGCCTGGCGCAGGGCACGCAAACCTGCGCCCAGGCCGCAACCGGCGTCCAGCACCGGGGCGCCGGGGGGCAGGTCGATCCGGTCGGCCAGCCCTTGCAAGGCGCCGGCGGGCGTCGGGAAAATCGGCGCATCGCGCCAGGCATTCAAGGGGTAGACCAGAAGCAAAGCGCCCAGCAGCAGCAACCAGCCCCAGCCGGGCAAGCTGCCCGCCGCCAGCACGGCATAGGACAGGGGAAAGCCCGCCGCAATCATGCCGCGCCGCCACCACGTCGGCCCCCACAGGCTGGCCAGCAGGCTGCCCCCCGTAGCCAGCAGCACGGCAGCGAACACGGGCAAAAACGATCGTCCCCCCAGGAACAGCAGCCACGCCAGCGCCCAAACGCACAGCGCAGGCAGGGGCCAGGGCGGCATCGGTTTAGCCACGCGAACCGCGCAGCCGCTCGATCAGGCCGTTGAGGGCATCGAGGGAGCCGAACTGAATCGCCAGCTCGCCCGTCTGCTCGCTCTTGCCGTGGCGTTGGCTGCGTTTTTTCAGGCGCACTTCCACCTGCGCCATGAGCAGGTCGGACAGCTCTTCTTCCACGCGCAGCACATCGCCGGTTTTGCCCACTGCGCTGCGGGCGGTGCCGGACGGGGCATCGCCCTCCCCGGCGGCGACTTTTTTCACCAGACTTTCGGTCTCGCGCACGGACAGCTTGCGGGCCGCCACCTGGTTGGCGGTGGTGATTTGCTCGGCCTTGTCCAGACCGAGCAGCGCCCGGGCATGGCCCATGTCGATGTCGCCGGCCATCAGCATGGTTTGCACCGGCTCGGCCAGTTGCAGCAGGCGCAGCAGGTTGCTGGCCGCCGAACGGCTGCGGCCCACGGCGGCAGCGGCCTGTTCGTGGGTGTGGCCGAACTCCTGCACCAGGCGTTGCAGGCCTTGGGCTTCTTCCAGCGGGTTGAGGTTTTCGCGCTGGATGTTTTCGATCAGGGCCATCGCAGCCGCAGCTTCGTCCGGCACGTCACGCACCAGCACGGGCACCTCGGTCAGCCCCGCCAGGGTGGCGGCGCGGAAGCGCCGCTCGCCCGCGATGATTTCGTACTGCCCCGCCTGGGCGCCCCGGGTCAGCCTGCGCACCAGGATGGGCTGCATGATGCCCTGGGCCTGGATGCTGGCGGCCAGCTCGTACAGGGCGCCCTCGTCCATGCGCGTGCGCGGCTGGTACTGGCCGGGCACCAGGGCGCTCAGGGCCAGGGTGGAGGGCGTGTCGGCGCTGGCCTGGCCCCCTTCCGCGACTTTGGGGCCGAGCAGCGCTTCCAGGCCACGGCCCAGGCCTTTAGGTTTTGTGGTTGCCATCGGGGAAATCCTTTAACAATTCTTCCAATAAAGCATGGCCTGCGGGCCAGTCGCCCAGGCCGCTGGCGCTGTTGATGTGGCCGACGGCCCCGGCATCCACCCAGGCTGCGCCCCAGTCGGCGGCCAGTTGCCGGGCGCGTTCGGCGCGGCAATACGGGTCGTTCTGGCTACCGACCAGGGTGGCGCGAAACGGCAGGCGCTGGCGGGCGATGGGCGCCCAGCCGGGCAGCTGCTGGCGCAGATCGTCCTGCTCGACATCGCCCGGCGCCACCAGCAGGGCCGCCTGCACTTTGGCCACCGTGCTGCGCGGGGCATGATCGGCCCACCAGGCCGTCAGGATGCAGCCCAGGCTGTGCGCCACCAGCACCACGGGGGCGGGGGCGGCCAGCACGGCTTCCTGCAACTGCACCGTCCAGTCGCCACGCAGGGGGCGCTGCCAATCGTGCTGGGCAACGCGAGTGTAGCCATGGCGCTGTTCCCAGCGGGTTTGCCAGTGGTCGGCACCGGAGTTTTGCCAGCCGGGGAGGATAAGAACAGCATTCTCTTTTTTCATAGCTACTACCGCTTTCTATACAACAATTTCAAGACAAAACAATTATGAAATCCTTATGAATAAAGCGGAACAAGCTACTGAATTATTAGTTACATCGCCTTGATGCGCTGCACCATTTCCTGGGCAAATTCAACGAATGCCTTGCTGCCCTTGGCCGAGGGGTCGAACACCACGCCCGGCAGCCCGTAGCTGGGCGCTTCGGCCAAGCGCACGTTGCGCGGGATGACGGCGTTGAACACCTTGTCGCCGAAGTGTTCCTTGAGCTGGTCGCTGACCTGCTGCTGCAAGGTGGTGCGCGGGTCGAACATGACGCGCAGCAGGCCGATGATCTGCAAATCGGGGTTCATGTTGGCGTGAACCTGCTTGATGGTATTGACCAGATCGGTCAACCCTTCCAGCGCAAAGTATTCGCACTGCATCGGCACGATCACCCCATGCGCGGCGCACAGGCCGTTCAGGGTGAGCATGGACAGGCTGGGCGGGCAGTCGACCAGCACAAAATCAAAATCGCCCGCCACGGCGTGCAAGGCGGCTTTCAGGCGCTCGGTGCGCCGCTCCAGCGTGACCAGTTCGATCTCGGCGCCGCTCAACTCCCGGTTGGCCCCGAGTACGGAAAAACCGCATGGCTCGGAATGCACTGCCGCCTCGGTCACGCTGGCCGATTCCAGCAGCACGTCGTAGACGCTCAAGGCCAGCGCCCGCTTGTCCACCCCGGCGCCCATGGTGGCGTTGCCCTGGGGGTCGAGGTCCACCAGCAGCACCCGCTGGCCGATTTTTGCCAGGCCAGCGGCCAGATTCACAGCGGTGGTGGTCTTGCCGACGCCGCCTTTTTGATTCGCGATACAAAAAATCTTGGCCATTGAATCTTCTCTTTTAGTGGGTGGCCAGCTTGAAGCCAAAACCGATCAAAAACACACCGGCTGTTTTTTGCAGCCACTTCCCGACCATGGGGTTGGAACGCAAGCGCTTTGCCAGCACCGCCGTCAGCGTCACCATGACGACGCTGTAAACCAAAGTGATGGCCGCCACCGTTGCCGCCATCACGCCGAAAGTGACCACGCCCTGGTGCCTTGCCGGGTCGACGAACATGGGGAAAAAGGCCATGTAGAACACGATGGCCTTGGGATTCATCGCGGTGATGAGGGCGCCTTGCCGAAAATAGTGGCGCGGCTGAATCTCGATGGCGGGGGCATCGCCGGGCTTGGCCGTCAGCAGTTGGTAGCCCAGCCAGGCCAGATAGGCCGCGCCCACCCATTGCACCGCATGGAATGCGGCCGGATACGCGGCCAGCAGCGCTGCCACACCGGCGACGGCCAGCCATATCAATCCCTGGTCTGCCGCCATCACCCCCAGGCAGCACGCCAGACCGGCCCGCCAGCCACCCTTGCCGGTCGAGGTGATCAAGGCCAGATTGCCCGGCCCGGGGATCAGCAAAAAGACGGTAACGGCAGCGATAAAAGCACCGTAATCCGAGATGCCAAACATTCAAACCCCCGTGCGATAAAAACGTGGAGTTTATGCGAGGGCCATCGCCAGTGCATACCGCCGCACAGATGCCGCGTATCACCGTGTATCACCACATATCAAACCAGCGCCCGCATCCAGACCACGCAACGCTCCACATCCAGGCCCGGAACCTGCAACGGTTCCACGTGAAACACCTGCACATCCGCAGGCAGGGCCAGCATTTCCTCGTCGGGACGCCGGCCCTTCATGGCAAACCAGATGCCGCCTTCCGCCAACGCATTGCGTGACCACGTCGTGAAGTCCACCAGCGAGGCAAAGGCACGGCAACTGATGACCGGGTAGGAAGTTTTCAGGTTTTCCACCCGGTTGTGGATGCCATGCAGATTGGGCAGGCGCAGCGATGCAGCCACCTGCTGGATGAACGCGGCCTTCTTGCCCACGGTATCCACGCAGTTCACGTCGATCTGCGGGCAGCAGATGGCAAACACCACCCCAGGCAGGCCGCCGCCCGAGCCCACGTCCAGCAGGGGAAGGCGTGCGCCCTCCGCTACCGGCAGGGTCTGCACATGGCGCAGCAGGGCCGGGACGGCCGCCAGACTGTCGAGCAGGTGGTGGGTCAGCATCTCCTGCGGGTCACGCACCGATGTCAGGTTGTAGACCTTGTTCCACTTCTGGAGCAGGTCGAGGAAGGCCAGCAAGGCATCCACCTGCGCCGGAAGCAGGTCCAGCTTCAGTGCGGCAATGCCGGCCTCCAGTTGCGCACGCAATCCTTCGCTCATGCGGCGGCCTCTTGGGAAGCCGCAAAGCCCTTGAAGCCGCCTTTTTTCAGGTGAATCATCAGCAGCGACACCGCCGCCGGGGTCACGCCGGAAATGCGCGAGGCCTGGCCCAGGGTTTCAGGCCGGTGCTTTTGCAGTTTTTGCCGCACTTCGATCGACAGCGCCGCCACCTGCATGTAATCCAGATCGGCGGGCAAGCGCAGGTTCTCATAGTGTGCAGCGCGTTGCACTTCTTCCTTCTGGCGGTCGATGTAGCCGGAATACTTGGCGGCAATTTCCACCTGTTCCACCACGGCGTCGTGGGCGTCGCCCAAGGTTTCACGTGAAACATCGGCGCTGGCGTATTTGCCGCCATCCATGCCCAGCAGGCTGGCGTAATCCACCCCGGGGCGGCGCAGCAGGTCAAACAGGTTGTATTCGTGGTCGATGCCTTTGCCCAGCACCCGTTCCGCTTCGCTCTGCGGCAGGATGCGCGGGTTCACCCAGGTGGCTTTCAGCCGCTCTGTTTCACGTGAAACCGCATCGCGCTTGCGGTTGAACGCATCCCATTGCGCGTCATCGACCACGCCCAGTGCACGCCCGACTTCGGTCAGGCGCATGTCGGCGTTGTCCTCGCGCAGTTGCAGGCGGAACTCTGCCCGGCTGGTGAACATGCGGTAGGGTTCGGTCACGCCTTTGGTAATCAGGTCGTCGATCAGCACGCCCAGGTAGGCTTCATCCCGACCCGGCAACCACGGCCCCTGGCCGCGCACCTGCAACCCGGCGTTGATCCCGGCAAACAGGCCTTGCGCTGCCGCCTCTTCATATCCCGTGGTGCCGTTGATCTGACCGGCAAAAAACAGTCCTTGAATCTGGCGCGTTTCAAAACTGCTTTTCAGGGCACGCGGGTCGAAGTAGTCGTATTCGATCGCGTAGCCGGGACGCAGGATGTGGGCGTTCTCCAGCCCCTTCATCGAGCGCACCAGCGCGTACTGAATATCGAACGGTAGGCTGGTCGAAATACCGTTGGGGTAATACTCGTGGGTGGTCAAGCCCTCGGGTTCCAGAAAAATCTGGTGGCTGTCCTTGTCGGCAAAGCGGTTGATCTTGTCTTCCACGCTGGGGCAGTAACGCGGCCCCACGCCTTCGATCTTGCCGGTGAACATGGGGCTGCGGTCAAAGCCGCTGCGGATGATGTCGTGCGTGCGCTGATTGGTGTGCGTGACCCAGCAGGGCACTTGCCGGGGATGCAGGCTGGCATGGCCCCGGAAGCTGAATACGGGCAGCACCCCTTCATTGACGCCGCCGGGCATCCCGTCGCCGGGCTGCTCGGTGCATTGGCTGAAGTCGATGCTGCGCCCGTCGATGCGCGGCGGCGTGCCGGTTTTCAGGCGGCCCTGGGGCAATTGCAGCTCTTTCAGGCGGGCCGACAGGCTCATCGACGGCGGATCGCCCGCCCGGCCACCGGCATGGTTGCGCAGGCCGACGTGGATTTTTCCATCCAGGAAGGTACCCACCGTCAGCACCACGGCCCGGGCGCGGAACTGGATGCCGATCTGCGTCACGGCGCCAACGACACGTTCGCCCTCGACCATCAAATCGTCCACCGCCTGCTGGAACAGCCACAGGTTGGGCTGATTTTCCAGCATCTCGCGGATCGCCGCCTTGTACAAAATCCGGTCGGCCTGGGCGCGGGTGGCCCGTACCGCCGGGCCTTTGGAGCTGTTCAGAATGCGGAACTGAATCCCCCCCCGGTCGGTCGCCAGGGCCATGGCACCGCCCATGGCGTCGACCTCCTTGACCAGATGGCCTTTGCCGATCCCCCCGATCGAGGGGTTGCAGCTCATCTGCCCGAGGGTTTCGATATTGTGGGTCAGCAGCAGGGTCTTGCAGCCCATGCGGGCAGCGGCCAGGGCGGCCTCGGTACCAGCGTGGCCACCACCGACCACGATGACGTCAAATTCTTGGGGGTACAGCATTGTTCAAACTCCAAAGCGGGGCCGCGTTGTACTGCACGGCCCCGTTGCGCCGGGTGATAGAAAAGACAAAGGCACGGAACGTCGTGCAGGCGCAAGGCAAGCCGACGATTTTCCCATTCTTTTGCGTTTTTTGTCTTGAATACGGCCTTGCCCAAAGCACTACGATGGCCGGTTCATCAACCACTTTTAGGGATGCTCTGCGTGATTCGCGCAGAAGCATCCTTAGCCTTGCCATGAAGCTTTACTACAGCCCCGGAGCCTGCTCCCTGTCGCCCCACATCGTTGCCTGCGAAGCCGGTCTGCCGTGCGAAACCATCCTGGCCAGCACCAAAACCCACAAGCTGGCCGACGGCACCGATTTCTACACCATCAATCCCCTGGGCTACGTACCGTTCCTGGTGCTGGACGATGGGCAAACCCTGCGCGAAGGCCCGGTCATCGCGCAGTACCTGGCCGACCAGGTGCCGGAAAAAGGCTTGATCGGCCCCGTCGGCAGCATGGAACGCTACCGCGCCCTGGAATGGCTCAACTTCATCGGCACCGAGCTGCACAAGGGCTTCTCACCGTTGTTTGTACCCGGCACCCCGGAAGACTTCAAACCCGTCGTCAAGCAGCGCCTGCTGCAACGCTTCACCTGGGTGGATGAACAACTGGCGGGCAAGGACTATCTGCTGGGCGATAAATTCAGCGTGGCCGATGCGTATTTGTTCACCGTCTCGAACTGGGGCAAATTTGTGGGGGTGGATTTATCCCGGTTTGCCAACCTCCAGGCCTATGCCGCCCGTGTCGCAGCCCGCCCTGGCGTGCAAGCTGCGCTGAAGGCAGAGGGTTTGCTGTAAAGACCGCTTTTCTCTGCAATAAAAAAAGGTTCCACGTGGAACCTTTTTTTATGGATTACCCGAGGAGGTAATGGCTTGCCTGCCGCCCCGGATTGACCGCCGCTCCCGCCACCAATTTGAATTGGCCCACCACGCTGGCCAGGCGCTGGGCCTGGTCGTTGAGGGATTGGGCCGCCGCCGCCGATTGCTCGACCAGGGCGGCATTTTGCTGGGTCATCTGGTCGATATGGCCCACGGCCTGATTCACCTCGGCAATGCCCGTCGATTGCTCGTTCGCCGTCGAGGTAATGTCACGAATGATGCTGACCACCCGCTCGATGCCGTTGACGATGCCCTCCATGGTCGTGCCTGCGTCCTGCGCATTGCGCACCCCGCCATCCACGGCAGCCACGCTGGAGCCGATGAGTTTCTTGATTTCATTGGCAGCCTCGGCACTGCGGTGCGCCAGCGAACGCACTTCGCCCGCCACCACGGCAAAGCCACGGCCTTGCTCCCCGGCGCGGGCTGCTTCCACGGCAGCATTCAACGCCAGGATATTGGTCTGGAAGGCAATCGAGTCGATCAGCCCGATGATGTCGCCAATCCGGCGGCTGGAGTTGGCGATCTCCTGCATGCTGGTGACCGCCTCCTGCACGACCACCCCGCCCTGCCCCGCCGTCTGCGCCGCCGATGCGGCCAACTGATTGGCCTGCCCGGCGGAATCCGCCGTCTGCTGGACCGTACCGGTCAATTGCTCCAGCGACGCCACCGTTTGCTGCAAATTGCTGGCGGTTTGTTCGGTACGCAATGAAAGATCGGCATTGCCGCTGGCGATTTCCTGGCTGGCCAGGGCAATGCTGTTGCTGGCCGACTGCAACTGGCCGACCATATGGCCCAGGTTGTTCTGCATGTCCTGCAGGTCGCGCTGCAAGTCGGCAATTTCGTCCTTGCCCCGGCTGTCGAGCTGCTGGGTCAGGTCTCCCTGCGCAATCGCCTTGGCCAGTTTCTGCGCCTGCCCCAGAGGGCGGCAAATGGCCAGCATGTTCAGCCAGGTCAACGGCCCGACGATCAGCAAGGCCAGCAGCACCGAAGCCAGAAACAGCCACTTGGCCTGCTCGGTCACGCCGTCCCCCCGCTCCTGCAGCGCTTGCGCCTGCTGTTGCAGCAGGGTGTGCAGGCGCTGCATGTCCTGGTGGGCAGCCAGCAGATGTTCATGGGGTTTGCGGGCATCTTCAAAGGTCTGCTCGACGCTGACGTAGGGATTGGCCTGCAGACTCTCCACCAAAGGGGCAAAGCCCGCAGCGTAGGCTTGCATCGATCGGGCGAGTTTTTCAACATCCTGCTGCTGCAGGCCGTCAATGCCTTGCTGGTACTGCGTCAGCGCCTCCTGAAACGATCGCACGCGCTTGGTCCAATCGGCATACGGTGTGTCCAGGATTCCCCCTTTGGAAAAGGTGATCAGAATCTCTTTTTCGTCCAGCTCAATCGCATTGAATCGGTCCTGCAATTGCTGCAGCTGCTGGTTCTGCCCCCACGGCCCCTGGATGAAGTCGTGGTGCAAATCGTAGATGCGCAACATGCTCCACATGCCGACGCCCCCCAGCAACCCCAGGAGGAGCAAAACCACAGCAATTGCGCTTTGCATCCGAAACCGGATGGTAAACCTGCGCATCAGGGTCAATACGTTCATAAAATCATCCTCTTTGCTGATCTATCGGCATCAAAAGTGCGTCCCTGAAAGGCCCATGCCAGGGCATCATTTTCTGCTATTTGTGAAAAATTGTTGCAAACAATCTCTTGACCTTGACATGATGCAAAGGATCAAGATAACCCGCCTTTTGTAGTACTTTTTCAGGAGAAATTTTCATGGAACATGTTTTCAGCGTCACCGGCATGACCTGCGGCCACTGCGAACGCGCCGTACAGCAGGCACTGCTGGCCGTCGATGCCCAGGCCCAGGTGCAGATCGACCGCCCGGCCAACCGGGTCGTCGTGAAGTCGGACAGCGCCAGCCGCGAAGCCCTGGCCGCCGCCATCGCCGAAGAAGGCTATACCGTTGCCTGACAGCGCCGCCTGGCCCGTCCCGATCGGCACGGCAGCGTCCCGGGCCGGCGTCTCGGCCCGCATGGTGCGCCACTACGAAGCCCTGGGACTGCTGCCCGCCGTGGCCCGTACCGACAGCGGCTACCGCCAATACACGGCCAGCGACGTGCATACCCTGCGCTTCATCCGCCGCTGCCGGGACCTGGGTTTCTCGATGGAAGAAATCCGCCTGCTGCTGACCCTGTGGCGCGACAAACACCGCACCAGCGCCCAGGTCAAACGCATCGCCCAGACGCACATCGCCCAGCTCAACGAACGCATTGCCGCCATGCAAGCCATGCAGCGCAGCCTGCAGGCGCTGGTGTCCTGCTGCAAGGGCGACGAGCGGCCCGATTGCCCGATCCTGGACGATCTGGCCGCGCCGCCGCCATAGGATGAGTAGATTCTTGAAGCGTGTTATAAAAAATAGCTGCTACCGCTGAATACAAGCCGTTTTCAAAATAAAAACAATCTGAAAATCAACTAATACCAGCGGAAACAGCTCTCTTTTTAGATAGTAAACACGTTCTTAGAACGGCGCCGCCTCGGGATCGGTGTCCGCCGGGGCCTGCGCCGGGCCGGTGACGGTGCCTTTGCCGCCCCCAGCCCGGCGTTGCGGCGCGGACATTTCCGGCGCAGCTTGCGGCTGCGGCGTGCGGCCTTCCCCGCCCAGGGCGGCCAGCAAGTCGGGCACCAGCAGGCTCAATTCCCCAGTGGCAATGGCCACGTCGGCATCGAAACCGCTTTCCGTGGCCTCGTCCTGCGCGGCTTCCTGAAAAACGATTTTCTTCAGTTGCAGCGCCTCGGTCAGCGTGAAGCTGACGCGCCCCTGCCAGGTCAGCGCCAACTGGCTGGGCAGCTTGCCCTGCTCGATATGCACGCGCACCTCGTCGATGTCCAGCGGGTGGCGGGTATAGCGCACCACCGCCTTGCTGCCATCGCCAGCCTTGAGTTCGCAGGCCTGGTCGATCGCCAATTCCGGTGGCGCTTCCTGGGTCAAAAGCCATTGCGCCATCGCTGCCTGCGGGCTGATCTGCGTGTCCAGCAAAGCCACCGCGAATCCCGAAAGCTGTTCCACCAGACTGCTGACCACGGCATCGGCCTTGGTCTGGGCACTGGCGTCGATCACCAGCAAATGCGCCTGCGGGTCGATCCACACCCACAGTCCGCTTTGCTTGGTAAACGCTTGCGGCAGCAAATCCAGACGGGCTTCTTCCTTCAGATCGCGCTGCTCTTTTTTCCCCGGTTTGCGCCCCGACTCGCGCTCGATGGCCGCGCACTTTTCCTGCACCCGCTGCTGCACCACGCTGGCGGGGAGCAGCTTGCTCTCGCTGTGGTAGCGCAAAAGCCACTGCCCGCCCACGCTCTCGACCAGAGCGCCATGCGCCTGACCCCGTGCCGGCACCCAGCCGGCGGAAACCTCCTGCGTTGCCGAGCAAGGGCTGAACAACGCTTTTTGCAAAGCCTGCTCTACCTGCTCCAGGCTGGCCTGCCACTGCGGGGCGATACGGTACATCACCATGTTTTTAAACATGTTGCATCTTTCCATTAAAAAATAAAGAGAGCTGTTAGCGCTTTCTACACAAGGGTTTTATGCCATTTTCTCTATTAAATTGGCAGCACTTCGCGCTACTTTACACAACAGCAGCAAAGCCACACCGAAGGCTTACACAGGATGCGCACACTGGCGGCCATGCACTGCAGGAGTTGAAAAAAGTTTTCCTGCAGCCCATCCCGCTTTCTCCTGAAAGGAAACTTCCATGCAACGCACTTCCCTGCTCCGTTTGGCCACCATTGCCAGTTTCAGCGGCCTTCTGGCCAGCGCCGCCATGGCCCAGGACGCTCCGCCGCCCCCCTCGCCGGCACCGATGCACCGCGTACAGCAGCACGACCGCCATCTGCAGGACAAGACCCAGTACCTGCAACAAAGGCAGGCGCAACGCTGGGAGCGCATGAAAAATCTTTTACAGCTCCAACCCCAGCAGCAGGCCGCGTGGGATGCCTACGTTGCCGCCATGCAGCCGCCCGTTCCCACCCCGCCCCAGGCCGATGCCAAACACCCCAAGGACATGACGACCCTGGAACGGCTGGATTGGAAGGCACAAATGCGTAAAACCCACCAGAAAAACGCCGACCAGCGCGACCAGGCGACCCGCAAGTTCTACACCAGCCTCAATCCCCAACAACAAAAGGCCTTCGACAGCCTGCACCAGGATGGCAAACGCATGATGCGCAAGCACCATGCACATCCAAAAATGTAACAACGGCTGCCTCCAGCACCGCTTTGAACAGGCCTACGGGCCTGTTTTTTTATGCAAAATTTCTGCCACGCCTGTGCATAAGCCTGTGTGGAAAGAAGCGCGTAAAGTCAATTTATCCACACAGCGGCAGGCAACTTTCAAGTTACCCCCATCGGGCATCCGGCTTGTCACCGGGCTGGCCCACATACTTTGGTGCCGGACAAGGCATTGAAATGGAAAGAAATTTTTCATCTATCCACAGAAGATGCCGAACTCTATTACTCTTACTATTTTAAAAAATTAATATTAAGAGATAGCAATGGCAATCCAAAAAAATGGAACCCCCTCCATTTTTTCATCATTTCGTTCACTGTCCGTCAGGCGGGCATGGAGAAAACTGTCCACATACTGATTTCAATGGACTATTCTGTTATTTATCAATAACTTATCTTCAAAAACAGCGCAAAAACCGCTGGGGAAAATTTGTGAATAAGATCATGCTTATCCACAGAATGGATGGAAAAACCAAAACTATTCAGGAAGCATCCATGTGCCATGCAGGGCACTCTCCCCACCGTGATGGATAAAAAACAGCGTTGAAAAATAAAGAGAAAACCACTTGTCCACAGAAAGGACGGGCTTACTACTATTACCTACTAATCTTTTAAAAAAGATAAAGAAGACATCCAAAAAAACACATGGCGGCGCACAGAAACATAGGGAAGTTGGCAGCCAGAAGTAAAAAACAAATTGTGCATAAGAGATTGAAATTTTCTTTTCAACCCATTGATTCTCAAAGCATTAACCAGCAGATGAAAATTTTTCTTCACAGCCAGATTCAGTGTGCAACCTGTGGAAAACGCTGCTGGAAGACAAACTCCGGCAGGCTTTTCTGGATCTGCTGGCCGTAACTGGTCACGCATAGCCGCCGGTCATAGCAATACACCCGGGCATGGTCGTGTTCGGTGCGAATGGCCCGTCCAACCCACTGGGCCAGGCGAATGGCGGTGGCCGGCACGACCAGATCGTTGAAGGGATTGCGCCCGCTGCTGCGCAGCCATTCGGCACGGGCCTCGCCCACCGGGTCATCGGGCGGGGCAAAGGGCAGTTTGGTGATGAACAGCGCGGCGCACAGGGCGCCGGGCAGGTCCAACCCTTCGCCAAAGGACTGCATTCCGAAAATGATCGACGCCTGCCCGTTCTCCACCCGGGTCTGATGGGTGGCCAGCAAGGTGGCCCGGGGCATGGTGTTTTGCACCAGTACCTGGCTGCGCAGGGCGCCGGGCAGGGCATCCACAGCCTGGCGCATCTGCTCGCGGGATGTGAATAACACCAGGGCCCCGGCATCTACCTGGGCTAGGTCGTGCAGCAGGGTGCGCACCATTTCCTCGGTGAACGGCCCGGCATGTTTCGGGTCGGCCTGGGTATGGTGGGCCAGCAGCACGCCTTGCTCGGCATAGTTGAAGGGGCTGGCCACGGCCAGCGTGGTCAGCCCCGGAAATTCGTGCAGGCCCGCTTCGCGCAGAAAAAAGTCGAAACTGCCGCAGCTGGCCAGCGTGGCCGAGGTCAGTACGGCCCCGCGCACCTGGCTCCACAGGTGCTGGCGCAAGGTGCTGCCCGGCAGGATGGGGCTGGCGTGCGCCTGCAGGGCAATCCATTCGCCGTCCATCTCCAGGGTGAACCATTTGGCCGCCGGGGCAGCCTGCGGCGTGCCGGCTTGCAGCAGCAGCTCGGTGGTGGCGTAGACCGCCTCCAGGCGGGGCGCCAGGCTGCCCAACTGGGCGTACAGGGCGGCCAGGCGCGGGGCTTCGTCCGGGCTGTCCTTGATGGTGCTGCGCAGCGCCTTGGCAATGGCACGCAGCACCTCCAGCAGGCCGGCGCCATGCCCCTGGATGGCCTCCAGAGGCGGCAGGAGCGCTTCGGGCAGCATTCCCCTGGGGACACGGGCGCTGGCCGGGCCAAAGCGGGCCTCGGGGCTTTTGAGCGTTTCGCCGTACTGCGCCATCACCGCCTGGGCCAGTTGCCCCATCTGCTGGCGCAGGCCGCTGCTGTGACCGGGGATGTCGGCAATCTCCCCGACCTCCAGCAACTGGCCGATGCGCAGCGCCCGGCTGGCGAGCTTGTCCAGCCATTGCAGACGGGACAAATCCATGCTGCAGGCAAACTGCGCCAGGGCGGTGGCCGGCAGATGGTGGGCCTCGTCCAGCACCAGCAGGCAGTTGTCCAGCTCGGGTAGCAGGCGGGCACCCAGGGAGGACAGCAGCAGATCGTGATTGACGACGATGACCTGCGCAGCCACCAGTTCCTTGCGCCGGGCGTAGTAGCTGCAGCTTTGAAAGGCCGGGCAGTGCCGCCCGGTGCAGGAGCTGCCCTCGGCGGCCACCGGGGCCCAGGCTTCGGGGGCCGGGGGCGTCTCCAGGCTGTCGCGGTCGCCGTCCCAGCGGCCTTTGGTCAGCGCCTCGGCCATGCTGGCGTAGAACTGCTGCTGGGCCTGGCGTTCGGCCTGCCCGGCGGGTTTGGCGGGCAAGGTTTCCGCAAATAAATCATCGGCTTCTTCGGCGTACAGATCGGCCGAGCCGACCAGCCGGTCGAGCTTGAGCTGGCAGACAAAGCGGCCGCGCCCCTTGGCCAGGACGTAGCGAAACGGCTGCCCCAGGTGCTGCGCCAGCGCGGGCAGGTCTTTGTTCACCAATTGCTCTTGCAGCGCCACGGTGGCGGTGGAGATGACCACCCGGGTGCCGCGCTGCAATGCCATGGCAATGGCCGGGGCGCTGTAGGCCAGGGATTTGCCCACCCCCGTGCCGGCCTGGATGACGGCAATCGCCGGGACGATGGCGGCGGCGCCTTCCCCCGGCTCGGCCTCCTTGCCCAGGGGGGCAATGGCAAAAGTCCGGGCCACTTGGGCGGCCATTTCCCGCTGCCCGGCCCGGGGACGCAGCTGGGGCTGGGCGGCGACGACGTCATCGAAGGCCTGAAGGGCGTGTGCGGCCCATGCGGAGGTGCTCATAAACAGGAGGAAAAGGGCAAAAGCCGTGGCAGCCTGCCGAATTTATAAAAATTGCGACAGCAAAAGAGAAGGAACCGGATAAGGAATTTTATGGATTTCTGGTTCGGTGGAAATTTTGCTGCCGAACAGCCCTTCGGAAGACTTGTTTCCCGAGTGTGTATAAATCGGGGAAAGCATGGTCTAAGTTGTTTTTAAGGAATGATGAAAAATTTTTATCAACAGCCTGTGCGAAAGTGTGAAACCTGCCGCAGCGCAGGAAAAATTTTTACCACTGCCTTCTCCGAAACGGAGGCGGAAAAATACCTCAGTTCAATAAAATAAATTACAAAATAAAAGAAATTTAAAACGTTATTTTTTACTTTTGTAATTTTTATGCGGTGTGCAATGCCTGGAAGCTACCCTGGCAATCCTGACCGTCAGGGGGTCGTGTCGGGCATCGCTACACTAGCGCCCGCCCTGGGCGGCGGCCGTGCCGTGCCCCACGGCGGCCGGTGTTTGTTTCGCTTGAAAGGCGCTTTGTCATGTATGCCTCGTTTGGCTGGGTCGATGCTCTGGTTCTGGGACTGGTGCAGGGCCTGACGGAATTTCTCCCCATCTCCTCCAGCGCCCACTTGCGCATCCTGGGGCCGTTGCTGCCCGGGGGCGGCGATCCGGGCGCGGCGTTTACGGCGATCACCCAGCTGGGTACCGAACTGGCGGTGCTGATCTATTTCCGCCGCGACGTGGTGCGGATGCTGCTGGCCTGGTGGCACAGCCTGCCGCGCCTGGGACGCCAGCCCCTGGGCGTGGATGCCAAGGTGGCGTGGCTGGTGATTCTGGGCACCATCCCGATCAGCGTGCTGGGGCTGCTGCTGCGGGATGTGATCGAGACGACTTTCCGCACCCTGTTGCTGACGGCCATCATGCTGATCGTGTTCGGCGTGATCCTGGGCTGGGCCGAGAAACGCGGCAGCCAGACGCGCAGCATTGCCCAACTCACCGTCAAGGATGGCGTGCTGCTGGGCTTTGCCCAGGCGATGGCGCTGATTCCTGGCGTGTCGCGTTCGGGCGGCACCATCACGGTGGGTTTGCTGCTGGGTCTCTCACGCGAGGCGGCAGCGCGGTTCTCCTTTTTGCTGGCCATTCCTGCCGTGCTGCTGTCGGGCTTTTACATGCTGCTGTTCAAGCGCGAGCCGATGGGCGGCGAGCAATGGGCCATGACGCTGGCAGCCACGGCGGTGGCGTTTGCCGTGGGCTATGCGGTGATCGTGTGGTTCATGCGGCTGATTTCGACCAAGGGCTTCGGCGTGTTCGTCGCCTACCGCATCGCGCTGGGGAGCCTGCTGCTGCTCGGCCTGTGGGCCGGGTGGGTGCAGTAAACAGGTTCCGGGGACGGCCATGCAAGCGCTCATTCTGCTGGGGTTGATTGTTCTGAACGGCCTGTTCGCCATGGCCGAGATCGCCCTGGTCACGGCCCGCAAGGCCCGGCTGCAAAAGTACCTGGACGAGGGCGACAGCGCCGCAGCGGCGGCGATCGCGCTGGGGCAGCAGCCCACGCGCTTTCTCTCCACCATCCAGATCGGTATTACCTCGATCGGCGTGCTGAATGGCGTGCTGGGCGAAGCCGCCCTGGCCCAGCCCCTGGCGCAGTGGCTGGTGCAGGGCGGGTTGAGCAGCGCCACGGCTCGCACCGTGGCCACGGCCCTGGTGGTGGTGACGATCACCTATCTTTCCATCGTGATTGGCGAGCTGGTGCCCAAGCGCCTGGGGCAGTCCAACCCCGAGGCGATTGCCCGGCTGGTGGCCCGCCCGATTCACTGGCTGGCGCAGTTCACCCGGCCGTTCGTGTTCCTGCTCACCCTCTCCACCCAGGGGGTGCTGCGCCTGCTGGGCGTGCGCGAGATGGCCGAGCAGGCCGTGACCGAGGACGAGATCCATGCCGTCCTGGCCGAAGGCACCGACTCGGGGGCCATCGAGGTGCAGGAGCATCGCATGGTGCGCAACCTGTTCCGGCTGGACGACCGGCAGATATCGTCGCTCATGGTGCCGCGCTCGGACGTGGTCTGCCTGGACATCAACGACAGCGTGGAAGCCCATCTGGCGCTGATCGCCCGGCACGGGCACACCCGTTTCCCGGTGATCGACGGCAGTCTGGAAAAAGTCCTGGGCGTCCTCAATACCCGCCAATGGCTGCTGCAACTTATCCAGAACCAGCACAGCCTGCTGCAGGCCCGGGCGCTGTGGGAACCCCCGGTGTACATCCCCGAAACCATCACCGGCCTGGAGCTGCTGGAAAACTTCAAGGCCCACGGCGCCCGCCTGTCGTTTGTGATTGACGAGTACGGCGAAGTGCTGGGCGTGGTCGATCTGCGCGATCTGATCGAAGCCATCACCGGCGAATTTGTCCCCGAAAACCCCGCCGATGCCTGGGCCGTGCAGCGCAGCGACGGCAGTTGGCTGCTGGATGGCCACATCCCGATTTTTGAACTCAAAGACCGCCTGGGGCTGAAGAAACTGCCCGAAGAAGACAAGGGCCGCTACCAGACCCTGAGCGGAATGCTCATGCTGCTGACCGGCCGCCTGCCCACGGAAACCGACAAGATCGTCTGGCAAGGCTGGGAGTTCGAGGTAGTGGACATGGACGGCAAGATCATCGACAAGGTGCAGGCGGTGCAACTGCCGCTGCCCGTTGAGGAATAGAGGAATCCAATAAACCGGTAGCTTTTTCCGCTGATAAACAAACGTTTTCAGGTATTTTTATCTATAAAAACGTTTGTTTATCAGCGGAAACAGCTCCTTTTTTATACCCCTGCTGCCAACGGCAGTGAAGCCGTCGGCGGTTTGCACAAGCGCCCGGGGCTTTGCATCATGGACTCCCCTTGCCCCGGAGTGCCCATGCCCTACCGCACCGTGCTGCCTGCCACCCTCCTGACCGACCTGCTCGGCCTGCGTGTACCCTTGATTGCCCACGGGCCGGATGCCACCGGCGCCGTGCAAGGGGTGGCGGCGGATGCGCAGGTCGCCCCGGCCTGGGGGCCCAGCCCGGCGTTGCGCTGGGGGTACGGTGGCAAGGCCGCCCTGCCGGGCCGTCTCGTCCCCGCCGCGTCGGCCCGGGCAGCGCTGCAAGCGCAGGAGGCAGGCGCAGCGGCGGTGGCCGTTCCCGTGGCATGGTTGCAAACGGCCCTGGCGGTACTGAGCATCCCCGTCGTGGCCGACGGCATCGTCGATGGGCGCGGTCTGGTGCAGGCTTTGGACCAAGGGGCGCATGGTGGCCGCCTGGCCCCCGATGCGCAGCCGCTGGCGCAGGTGCTGGCCGAGGCCCACCGCCTGTGGCCGATCTTTGCCGCCTCCAGCGCCGAGCTGGCCTCCCCCGTCTGCTACGCGCCGGAGTTCGAGCGCGAACGCACCGCCCCGCTGGCCGCCCAGCTCAACGCCGTCCTGGCCGAGGAACGCACCCTGGCCCGCGCCGCCCTGCACCTGCCGCAACTGCCCGCCGGGCAGCTCGACACCGCCGTGGCCGCCTGTGCCGCCCTGCGCAGCAGCGTGCGTGAACTGGACGCCGTGGCCTGCACCCGCACCTTGCCGCTGTACGCCAGCATCACCCAGGCCCCGGTGGCAGAGCGGCTGGCGCTGTGGCAGCACGGACTGGCCCGGGTGCAAACGCTGTGGCAGCACCTGGCGCACACCGTGCTGCCGCATCTGGACAACGCTGCCGCCTTGCACGCCCTGGCCCGCCAGCGGGCTGCCGCCACCGCCGTGCAGTGACTTTGAACACCATCGCCCCAGGAGCGCACCATGCCCATTCCCAGCAAAGCCCCCACCCCCCTCGACCCGGTGATTGCCGACATCGTGCGCTACGTCTACGGCACCACCAGCGCCGGCACCCTGGCGCTGGAGACTGCGCGGCTGTGCCTGCTCGACACCCTGGGCTGCGGCCTGCAGGCATTGAACTACCCGGCGTGTACCAAGCTGCTCGGCCCCATCGTGCCTGGAACCGTCGTGCCCCATGGAGCCCGGGTGCCCGGCACCAACCATGTGCTCGACCCCGTGCAGGCCGCCTTCGACATCGGCTGCATGGTGCGCTGGCTGGACTTCAACGACACCTGGCTGGCGGCCGAGTGGGGCCACCCCTCCGACAACCTGGGCGCGATTCTGGCCGTGGCCGACTGGCGCTCGCGCACCGCGCTGGCCCAGGGCAAGGCGCCGCTGCGCATGCACGACGTGCTGCTGGCCATGGTCAAGGCGCATGAAATCCAGGGCTGCCTGGCGCTGGAAAATTCCTTCAACCAGGTGGGGCTGGACCATGTGCTGCTGGTGCGCGTGGCCTCCACCGCCGTCGCGGCGCATTTGCTCGGCCTGTCGCAGGCCGAGGCCGCCAATGCCCTCACCCTGGCCTGGGCCGACGGCGGCAGCCTGCGCACCTACCGCCACGCGCCCAACACCGGCAGCCGCAAATCCTGGGCGGCGGGCGACGCCACCAGCCGCGCCGTGCGCCTGGCGCTGATGGCGGGGGCGGGCGAAATGGGCATTCCCAGCGTATTGAGCGCCCCCACCTGGGGGTTTTACGACGTGCTGTTCAAAGGCCAGGCCTTCCGATTTCAGCGCCCCTATGGCAGCTACGTGATGGAAAACATCCTGTTCAAAATTGCCTTCCCGGCCGAGTTCCACGCGCAAACGGCGGTGGAATGCGCCCTGCAGCTGCACCGGCAATTGCAGGCGCTGGGCAAGAGCGCCGACGACATTGCCCATATCCGCCTGCGCACCCATGCCGCCTGCCTGCGCATCATCGACAAGCAGGGGCCGCTGAACAACCCCGCCGACCGCGACCACTGCGTGCAGTACATGATCGCCGTGCCGCTGATCTTTGGCCGCCTGACCGCTGCCGACTACGAAGACGGTGTGGCCGCCGACCCGCGCATCGACGCCCTGCGCAGAAAAATCCACACCGAAGAAGACCCGCAACTGACGCGCGACTACCACGACCCCGATAAACGCTCCATCGCCAGCGCCCTCACCGTCACCCTGCACGACGGCACCGTGCTGGATGAAGTGCTGTGCGAATACCCCCTGGGCCACCGCCGTCGCCGTGCCGAAGGCATCCCGCTGCTGCTGGAAAAATTCCGCGCCAACCTGGCCCTGCGCTATGCCCCGCGCCAGCAGGCGCAGATCGAGGCACTGAGCAGCAGTACCGACACCCTGGCCGTACTGGCCGTCAATGAATGGGTCGATGCCTGGCTTGTGCCTTGAACCCGGGTTCTACCGGCTAGGATAGGCAGGCTGCACACAACAAGGAGACTGCCCATGCCCCCCGCCATGTATATCCGCCGCGCTACCAAAATCGTGGCAACGCTCGGCCCGGCATCCAGTGACGTGGATCTGCTCACGCGCATGATCGCCACGGGCGTGAACGTGGTGCGCCTGAACTTCAGCCACGGCAGCGCCCAGGAACACATCGCCCGTGCCGAAGCCGTGCGCGAAGCCTCGCGCCGCGCCGGGCGCGAGGTGGCCATCATGGCCGACCTGCAGGGGCCGAAAATCCGCGTCGGCACCTTTGCCGCCGGCACGGTGTACCTGCGCGAAGGCGCCGCCTTCGTGCTGGATGCGGCCCGCACCGCCCCCGGCGACAGCGAAGGCGTGGGGCTGGACTACAAGGAGCTGCCGCAGGACGTGCGCACCGGCGACGTGCTGCTGCTCAACGACGGGCTGATCGTGCTGCGCGTCCAGCGCGTGCTGGGCGATGCCGTGCATACCGAAGTGGTGGTCGGCGGCGCACTGTCCAACAACAAGGGCATCAACAAGCAGGGCGGCGGCCTGACCGCCCCGGCGCTGACCGCCAAGGACATGGAGGACATCAGAACCGCCATGCAGCTGGGCGCCGATTACGTGGCCGTGAGCTTCCCGAAAACCGCCACCGACATGGAAATGGCCCGCCAGCTTTGCACCGTGGCCGCCGCAGGCACCGGCCACCGCCCCGGCCTGATTGCCAAGATCGAACGCGCCGAGGCCATTCCCCACCTGGAGGACATCCTGCGGGCCAGCGACGGCATCATGGTCGCCCGGGGCGACCTGGCCGTCGAAGTGGGCAACGCCGCCGTACCGGCGCTGCAGAAAAAAATGATCCGCATGGCCCGCGCCATGGACAAGCTGGTCATCACCGCCACGCAGATGATGGAAAGCATGATTACCAACGCCCTGCCCACCCGTGCCGAAGTCAGCGACGTGGCCAATGCGGTGCTGGACGGCACCGATGCCGTCATGCTCAGTGCCGAGACGGCAGTGGGCAAATACCCGCTGGAGACGGTGCGCGAAATGGCGCACATCTGCGCCGCCGCCGAGGCCGCCGAAGATCTGGGCGCCGATGCCGACTTCACCCGGCGCCACTTCACCCGCATCGACCAGTCCATCGCCCTGGGGGCGCTGTTCACCGCCCACCACCTGGGCGCCAAGGCCATCGTGGCCATGACCGACAGCGGCTCGACCGCGCTGTGGATGAGCCGCCACCGCATCCACATCCCGATTTATGCGCTGACCCCCAAGCCCGCCACCCAGCGCAGGATGGCGCTGTACCGCAACGTCAGCCCCCTGCTGATGGACATCAGCGCCGAACGCGACCACGCCCTGCAACAAGCCGAAAGCCATCTGCGCGAGCGCGGCATCGTCCAGCCCGGCGACGTTTATGCCATCACCTGCGGCGAACCCATGGGCCAGCCCGGCGGCACGAACATGCTGCAAATCTGCCGGGTGGCTTAGAGCGTATTCAATGTCTTTTCATGATGTCCGTTGCCCCGCCAAGGCGGCAGATGCAAGGCGCAAACCGCAGCCGGGCTGGTGGCCCGGCGAGGATTTGCAACGCCGCAGATGCTGTCTTGGCGGAGCAACCCTTCGGGCAAGGCAGCCAACAGCCGCACTCGTCGTTGCGCACCTTGACCAGGCCACCAGCCTGGCCTGCGGCACGCGCCTAGATTGCGGCGGTTGGCTGCCTTGCAGACATCATGAAAAGACATTGAATACGCTCTTAGCGCTTGGCGGAACATGAGCCAGCCCCGCTAAAATCGCGGGTTACGACGCAGTTACCTGTTTTTTCTTTCCTTTTTTGATCGGACACCACCATGCCTTTGATTTCCATGCGCGAAATGCTCGACCACGCTGCCGAAGCGGGCTACGGCATTCCCGCCTTCAACGTCAATAACCTGGAGCAGGTGCAAGCCGTCATGGCCGCTGCCGACGAAGTGGGCGCCCCCGTCATCCTGCAGGCCAGCGCCGGGGCCCGCAAATACGCCGGCGAATCGTTCATCAAGCACCTGATCCTGGCCGCCACCGAGGCCTATCCCCACATCCCCCTGGTCATGCACCAGGACCACGGCACCAGCCCCGAAGTGTGCCGGGGCGCCCTGGCGCTGGGCTTCGGCTCGGTGATGATGGACGGCTCGCTGCTGGCCGACGGCAAAACGCCCTCTGCGTTCGACTACAACGTCGATGTGACCCGCCAGGTCGTGGAAATGGCCCACGCCATCGGCGCCACGGTGGAAGGCGAACTGGGCTGCCTGGGCAGCCTGGAAACCGGCGAAGCCGGTGAGGAAGACGGCATCGGTGCCGTCGGCAAGCTCGACCACAGCCAGATGCTCACCGACCCCGAGGAAGCCGCCCAGTTCGTACAGGCCACGCAGCTCGACGCCCTGGCCATTGCCATCGGCACCAGCCACGGCGCGTACAAATTCACCCGCCCGCCCACCGGCGACGTGCTGTCCATCCAGCGCGTCAAGGAAATCCACGCCCGCCTGCCCAACACCCATCTGGTGATGCACGGCTCCAGCTCGGTGCCCCAAGACCTGCTGGCCATCATCAACCAGTTCGGCGGCAAGATGAAGCAGACCTACGGCGTGCCGGTGCAGGAAATCCAGGAAGCCATCAAGCACGGCGTGCGCAAGGTGAACATCGATACCGACATCCGCATGGCCATGACCGGCGCGGTGCGCAAGTTCCAGGTGGAAAACCCCGAGAAGTTCGACATGCGCGAATGGATGAAACCGGCCCGCGAAGCCGCCAAGGCCATCTGCAAGCAGCGCTACCTGGAGTTCGGCTGCGAAGGCCAGGGCAGCAAGATCAAGGGCTACACCCTGGAGCAGATGGCGAAAAAGTACGCCGCCGGCGAACTCAAGCAAACCGTGAACTAAAGCTCGCCCCTTACCGGCCATCCAACCCAACTGCAAACCCGCTGTGCCCTGCGCAGCGGGTTTTTTCGTTAGGGCCGGCGTAGGTAAACGCGATGTCGCATTTCTACAAAAAGAACGAACGTGCTAAAAATAGTCTGCAATTTTCATGTAAGCTTTTTTGATTTATTAAAAAAATGTAAATAGCTATGCTGAAAACGCATAGATAAAAGGAAGACGGACATGAAAATTGGTATTCCCTGCGAAACCCTGCCGCTGGAAAAGCGCGTCGCCACCGTTCCCGAGGTGGTGACCAAGCTCATCCAGCTGGGCTTTTCCGTGGCCGTGCAATCGGGTGCCGGCGCTGCGGCCCATTGTGACGACGCGGCCTACCAGGCCGTCGGGGCCGAGGTGCTGCCCGACGCGGCAGCGCTGTGGGCCGCTTCGGACATCGTGCTGAAGGTGCGCCCGCCCAGCGAGGCGGAAGTGGCGCTGATGCGCCCCGGCACCTTGCTGATCGGCTTTGTCTGGCCCGCGCAGAACCCGGCGCTGATGGCTGCGCTGCAGGCCAAGCAGGCCACCGTGCTGGCCATCGACTGCCTGCCGCGCACCCTGAGCCGGGCGCAGAAGATGGATGCGCTCACCTCCACCGCAGGCGTCTCGGGCTACCGCGCCGTGATCGAGGCGGCGAATGCCTTTGGCCGCTACTTCAACGGCCAGATCACGGCGGCAGGCAAGGTGCCCCCGGCCAAGGTGTTCATCGCCGGGGCCGGTGTGGCCGGTCTGGCGGCCATCGGCACGGCGGCCAACCTGGGCGCCATCGTGCGGGCCAACGACACGCGGGCCGAGGTGGCCGACCAGGTCAAATCCCTGGGCGGGCAGTTCGTCAAGGTCGATTACGAGGAAGACGGCGCAGGCGGCGGCGGCTACGCCAAGGTCATGAGCGAGGGCTTCCAGGCCGCGCAGCGCCAGATGTACGCGCAAGAGGCGCAGAACGCCGACATCATCATCACCACCGCCCTCATCCCCGGCAAACCGGCGCCCAAGCTGATTACCGCCGAGATGGTGCAGAGCATGAAGCCCGGCAGCGTCATCGTCGACATGGCCGCCGAGCAAGGCGGCAACTGCGAGCTGACCGTGCCGAACGAGGCCGTGGTGCGCCACGGCGTGACCATCCTCGGCTACACCGATCTGGCCTCGCGCCTGGCCAAGCAGTCCTCCACGCTGTATGCCACCAACCTGCTGCGCCTGCTCGAAGAGCTGTGCAAGGCCAAGGACGGCGTGGCCGTGGTGAACATGGAAGACGATGCCATCCGTGGCCTGACCGTGATCAAGGACGGCGAACTCACCTGGCCCGCCCCCCCGCTGAAAACCGCCCCGGCGCCCGCGCCCAAGGCGGCGGCAGCAGCACCGGTGGCCGAGAAAAAATCCGCCCACGGCCCCGGCAAACCGATGTCGGGCAAGACCCTGTCCATCGTTTTTGCCGTGCTGGCCGCGCTGTTCTGGGTGATCGGTGCGTATGCCCCGGTGGCCTTCCTGGGGCACTTCACGGTGTTCGTGCTGGCCTGCTTCATCGGCTATATGGTGGTGTGGAACGTCACCCCCGCGCTGCACACGCCGCTGATGAGCGTGACCAACGCCATCTCCAGCATCATCGCCATCGGGGCGCTGGTGCAGATCGCCCCGCCCGAAATGGGCAGCGCGGGTCGGCCCGACGGGCTGATTCTGTGGCTGGCGTTTGCCGCCCTGGTGCTGACGGCCATCAACATGTTCGGCGGCTTTGCCGTCACGCGCCGCATGCTGGCCATGTTCCGCAAATAAGAACAAAGGAAGACAAAAAATGTCCCAAAGTCTTGCAACCGTGGCCTACCTGGGGGCGGCCATTCTTTTCATCCTCAGCCTGGGCGGCCTGTCCAATCCCGAAACCTCGCGCCGGGGCAATCTGCTGGGCATGGTCGGCATGGCGCTGGCCGTGCTGGCCACCGTGTTCGGCCCGCGCGTCAGCCCCTCGGGCATGGCCTGGATCGTCGGCGCCCTGGCCATTGGCGGCGGCATCGGCCTGTACGCTGCCCGCGTCGTCAAGATGACGCAGATGCCCGAGCTGGTCGCCCTCATGCACAGCCTGGTCGGCCTGGCTGCCTGCCTGGTCGGCTTTGCCAGCTATGTCGATACCGCCGTGCCTCTGACCGGTGTGGAAAAAACCATCCATGAGGTGGAAATCTACGTCGGCATCCTGATCGGCGCCATCACCTTCTCGGGTTCGCTGATCGCCTTCGGCAAGCTCAATGGCCGCATCGGCGGCAAGCCGCTGCTGCTGCCCGCCCGCCACTGGCTCAATCTGGTGGCGCTGCTGGTGGTGATCTGGTTCGGCAAGGAGTTCCTGGCCGCGCCCGACGTGCAATCCGGCATGGTGCCCCTGATCGTCATGACGGTGATCGCCCTGCTGTTCGGCATTCACATGGTCATGGCCATCGGCGGGGCGGACATGCCGGTGGTCGTCTCCATGCTCAACAGCTATTCGGGCTGGGCGGCAGCGGCCACGGGCTTCATGCTGTCCAACGACCTGCTCATCGTCACCGGGGCGCTGGTCGGCTCCAGCGGCGCCATCCTGTCGTACATCATGTGCAACGCCATGAATCGCAACTTCATCAGCGTGATTGCCGGCGGCTTCGGCGGCGGCGCACCGGCCAAGAAGGCGGCCGGCGGGCAACCGGCAGAACCACAGGGCGAAGTCGTGCCCGTCAGCAGCCAGGAAGCCGCCGAGCTGCTGCGCCAGTCCAAGGAAGTGGTCATCGTTCCCGGCTACGGCATGGCCGTGGCGCAGGCCCAGCACACGGTGTTTGAAATCACCCAGACCCTGCGCGAGCAGGGCGTGAACGTGCGCTTTGCCATCCACCCCGTCGCGGGCCGGATGCCCGGCCACATGAACGTGCTGCTGGCCGAGGCCAAGGTGCCCTACGACATCGTGATGGAGATGGACGAAATCAACGACGACTTCCCCGACACCGACGTGGCCATCGTCATCGGTGCCAACGACATCGTGAACCCCAGCGCCGCCGAAGACCCGGACAGCCCGATTGCCGGCATGCCGGTGCTGGAAGTGTGGAAGGCCAAGACCAGCATCGTCATGAAGCGCAGCATGGCCTCGGGCTACGCCGGGGTGGACAACCCGCTGTTCTACAAGGAGAACAACCGCATGCTGTTCGGCGATGCCAAGAAAATGCTCGACGAAGTGCTGGGGGCGCTCAAGGGCTGATCTGGTAGAAAACTGCTAAAAAAATAGCTGGTTGCGCTTTATTCATCGGTATTTCAGGGGTGAACAATCCTGAAATTCATGAATAGCAAGCGCAACCAGCTCTTTTTTTGGGGGGATAGAGGGCGGCAGCATCCGCCCCGTCAGCCCCCCGGTTACTGGGCAGCCACTTCGCCCATGTAGATTTCCACGCGGCGGTTCTGCGCCCGGCCCTGGGCGGTGGCGTTGGTGGCAATCGGCTCGCGCGAGCCACGGCCTTCGGTGTAGATGCGGGTGCCGTCCGCGCCCCGGTTGATCAGGTAGTTGCGCGTGGCGTTGGCGCGGTTGACCGACAGCGGGTTGTTGATGGCATCGCTGCCCGTGCTGTCGGTGTGGCCGATGATGTCCACCGTGTAGTTTTTGGTGTTGCGCAGCCCTTCGGCAAAGCGGTTGAGTACCGGGGCGAAGTTGCTCTTGATGTCGTAGCGGCCGGTGTCGAACGAAACGTCGCTGGGGATGTCCAGCTTCAGGCGGTTGTCCGCCGTCTGGCTCACGCCGATGCCGGTGCCCTGGGTGGCCGCTTCCATCTCGCGCTTGCGCTTTTCCATGTTGGCCGACCAGATGTAGGTGCCGATGCCCCCCACCGCTGCGCCGGCCACGGCGCCCACGCCCGCCTTGCCGCCGGTGGCCGAAGCAATGGCCGCCCCAGCGATGGCGCCCACGCCCGTGCCGATGGCCGTGCGCCGCTGGGTATCGGTCATGCCGCCAGTGTCGGCACAGCCGCCGATGGTCAAGGCTGCCACCAGGGCGGTGGCGGTAATCGTCATTGTTTTACGCATAAGACAGTCCTTTCGTCTGGCCAGATGGCTGGCGCTTCCAACACTGCATCGGCACGGCCCCGGGAGGCGGTCTGACTTGGCGCAAAATCGGCCCCCATGACCGCACTTTTTTTGCCCCGTGCCTTGCTGCTTTTGATTGTAGGCAGTTTGCTGGCTTGCTCCACGCCGCGCAAGGACAGCGTCACCATCGCTGACAAAGCGGCCCATCTGCCTTCGGGCATGGTGGCCGATACCGCCCCCCTGCCCTCGCCCATCGTCCGCGCCCAAAGCCGCTGGATTCCCGTGCGCTGGACGGAGCTGCCGGGTCTGGCCGAAGACGACATCCACCAGGCCCTGCAAGCCTGGCAGCACAGTTGCGAGAATCCGCCCGCTGCCCTGGCCGCGCTGTGCCCGGACATCCGGCGCCTGAGCCTGGCCAGCCCGCCGCAGATCTGGCACTGGTTGCAAACCCACATGCAGCCCTACCGGGTGGAAGACCGCAGTGGCCAGAGCAGCGGAATGCTGACGGCGTATTACGAACCGTTCTTCACTGCCCGGCGCCAGCCCGATGCGCAGTTCCGCTACCCGCTGTACGCCCCGCCGGCCAGTCTGGGCAGCCGCAAGCCCTGGTTCACGCGCCAGCAGATCGATACCTTGCCCCAGGTGCAAAGCGCCCTGGCCGGGCGCGAGATTGCCTGGCTGGACGACCCGGTCAAGGTGCTGATCCTGCACATCCAGGGGTCGGGCCGCCTGCTCATCACGGAACCGGACGGGTACCAGCACCAGATTCGCGCCGCCTTTGCCGCCACCAATGACCATCCCTACCGCAGCGTCGGCAAATGGCTGCTGGATCGCAATCTGGTGCGCGACGCTACCTGGCCGGGCATCAGCGCCTGGACGCAGGCCAACCCGCAGCGCGTGCAGGAAATGCTCTGGAGCAATCCGCGCTACGTCTTCTTCAAGGAGGAAACGCTGGATGAAGTCAGCAGCCACTTCGGTCCCAAGGGCGCCCAGGGCGTGCCGCTGACGCCGGAGCGTTCCATCGCCGTCGATCGCGCCAGCATTCCCTACGGCACGCCGGTGTGGCTGTTCAGCAGCGGCCCGACCCAGGCCTTGAGCCGGCTGGTGCTGGCCCAGGACACGGGCAGCGCCATCGTCGGCGCGGTGCGGGCCGACTATTTCATGGGCTGGGGCGAGGAGGCAGGGGAGGTTGCCGGGCGCACCAAGCAGGATTTGCGCCTGTGGGCGTTGTGGCCCAAGGGGGCCAGACCGTAGAACTGATAAAAAATAGCGCTTTGCGCTGATGAAAAAAGGATTTCAAAGGTAAAAGCCTCTGAAATCCTTTTTCTTTGAGCGCAACAAGCTCCTTTTTTTCATTCTTCTGCCAGCGGCGCCATGCCGCGCACCACCTTGCCGATCACGTCCATGGCAAAGCCCCGGCTGGCCAGAAAGCGCATTTGCCGGGCGCGTTCCTGGGGTGTGGCAGCAGGCTGGCCGAACTTGCGCTGCCATACCGCCCAGGCGCGTTGGTGTTCGCTGTCGCGCAGGGTTTCGGCGGCCTGGCGCACGATGGCTTCGTCCAGCCCTTTCTGCCGCAGCTCCTGCAACACGCGCTGGCTGCCCAGTTTCGGGGCGCGGCGGTACAGCACGGACTGGGCCACGCGCTCGGGCTGGATGAAGCCTTTGGCTTCGAGCTTGTCCAGTACGGCGGCCAGGTCTTCTGGCGGTGCATTGTCGAGGGCGGTATGGGCTGGGCCGTCGGCCTCATCTGCTTCCTGCGCCTCCCGCGTCTGGGGCTGCACGAAGCGTTGCAGCTTGCGCTCCAGCTCCAGGCGCGAATGCTCGCGTTGCGCGAGCAGGCGCAGCGCCCGGGCGGTCAGGCTCAGGGGCGCGGCAGCCATTACAGGATTACGCCATCCTCATCGACCTCGCCTTTTTTCGCCTTGGCCGGCTTGGCGGGTTTGTCGGCGCTATCGGCGGCGGGCTGCACAGGCGCGGCGGTGCGGGCGATGCCCAGGTGTTCGCGCACCTTGTTTTCGATTTCGGCGGCCAGCGCGGGGTTTTCTTTCAGGAATTCGCGGGTGTTGTCGCGGCCCTGGCCGATTTTTTCGCCGTTGTAGGCATACCAGGCGCCGGATTTGTCCAGCACCTTGGCCTCCACCCCCATGTCGATGATCTCGCCCATGCGGGAGATGCCTTCGCCGAACAGGATGTCGAACGCGGCGGTCTTGAACGGGGGCGAGACCTTGTTCTTCACCACCTTGACCTTGGTTTCGTTGCCGATGACGTTGTCGCCCTTCTTGATGCTGCCGGTGCGGCGGATGTCCAGGCGCACCGAGGCGTAGAACTTCAGCGCGTTGCCGCCGGTGGTGGTTTCGGGGCTGCCGAACATGACGCCGATCTTCATGCGGATCTGGTTGATGAAGATGACGGTGCAGTTGGTCTTCTTGATGGTGGCGGTCAGCTTGCGCAGCGCCTGGCTCATCAGCCGCGCCTGCAGGCCGGGCAGGGCGTCGCCCATTTCGCCTTCGATTTCGGCCTTGGGCACCAGGGCGGCCACGGAGTCGATGACGATCAGGTCGACCGCGCCGGAGCGCACCAGGCTATCGACGATTTCCAGCGCCTGTTCGCCGGTGTCGGGCTGGCTGATGAGGATGTCGCCCAGGTTCACGCCCAGTTTTTGCGCGTAGCCGGTGTCCAGCGCATGTTCGGCGTCGATGAAGGCGCAGGTGCCGCCGATTTTTTGCATCTCGGCAATCACCTGCAAGGTCAGCGTGGTTTTGCCGGACGATTCCGGGCCGTAGATTTCGATCACCCGGCCGCGCGGCAGGCCGCCGACGCCCAGGGCCACATCCAGCCCCAGCGAGCCGGTGGAGACGACCTGGATGTCCTCCACCGCTTCACCCTCGCCCAGTTTCATGATGGTGCCCTTGCCGAACTGCTTTTCGATCTGCGCCAGGGCGGCGGCCAGGGCTTTGGCTTTTTCGCCGGGGTCGGCGGCAGCAGCGGTGGCGGGGGTGCGGGCGGTGGCGTTCATGGGGAAACTCCTGGGAAGAAAAAATCAATTACTGGATGAATGACCAGTAATGTAAAACACGGAATCGCTATAATTTCGTCAGTTTGTTTGATTTTTAGGAAAACTGACCATGTCCAACGATGATGCCTGGCGCCAGACCCATCTGGGCCAATTGCTTGGCCACGCGCTACGCCAGTTCGATACCCAGGTGCGCCAGTTGATGGTGCAGGATGCGGCGGCGCCGCTGGCCTTGTCCAATCTGGCCGAGCGCGACAAGGTCAGCGCCGCGCACATCCACATGACGCGGCATTTGAGCCCCCAGGGCGACCGCCTGACCGACCTGGCCGACCGCGCCGGGATGAGCAAGCAGGCGATGGCCGACCTGATCGACCAGTGCGAGGCCTGGGGCTTGGTGGAACGCCGCCCCGACCCGCTGGACCGCCGCGCCAAGCGCGTGTGCTACACCGCCAGCGGTTTGCAGTGGTATCAAAGCTTTGCCCGCGCCACCGCCCAGGCCGAGGCCGAATTTACCGCCGCCGTGGGCGAGGAAGTGGCCACCGTGGTGCGCATTGCCCTGGAGATGTATGGGGCCGATGCGGGGCGGCCTGCGTAAATCGGTGCCAAACCAGATGCCGGATCAGGTGCCGAACGGTGGCGGGCCTGAAATGCCTTTATTCATAGCTGTTACCGCTGATATTCATTGGATTTCAAGGTGTTTTATCCTTGAAATCGTTTATTCATCAGCGGAAAAAGCTATTTTTATTCAGGCATGTTCAAAGTGGAACACCGCCCGGCTGGCGCACAGGTTGGGCAGGCGGCGCACGATCTGGCCGTTGTCCAGGCCGAAGGCGTCCAGGATGCGCAGGCGGTTTTTCGTGGCCAGCACCTCGAAATCCTTGTACGTGCCGACGCGGATGTTGGGTGTGTCGTACCACTGGTAGGGCAGGTGGCGCGTCACCGGCATGCGTCCGCGCAGCACGGACAGGCGGTTGGGCCAGTGCGCAAAATTGGGGAAGGCGACGATGCCGCTGCGCCCGATGCGGGCGGTTTCCTGCAACATGGTTTCGGCGTTGCGCAGGTGCTGCAGGGTGTCGATCTGCAACACCACGTCGAAGCTGTTGTCCTCGAACATGGCCAGGCCGTCTTCCAGGTTGAGTTGCAGCACGTTCACGCCCCGGCGCACGCAGGCCAGCACGTTGGCGTCGTTCAGCTCCACGCCGTAGCCGGTGCAGCCGCGCTCGCGTTGCAGAAAATCGAGCAGCGCCCCTTCGCCGCAGCCCAGGTCAAGCACCCGCGCCCCGGCGGGAATCAGGGCCGCAATGGCCTGCATGGTTGCGGTATCGCTCATACGCCCTCCTTGGCCAGTTCGGCGGCAATGTTGTCGAAATACGAGCGCATCACGCCCATGTAGCGCGGGTCGTCCAGCAAAAAGGCATCGTGGCCGTGCGGCGCGTCGATCTCGGCGTAGCTGACCTGCCGTCCGTTGTCGAGCAGGGCCTTGACGATTTCGCGCGAACGCTCCGGCGCAAACCGCCAGTCGGTCGAAAAACTGATGAGCAGAAACTTGGCCTGCGCCCGTGCATACGCCTGCGCCAGCTGCCCGCCGAAGCTGCGGGCCGGGTCGAAGTAATCCAGCGCCCGGGTAATGAGCAGATAGGTGTTGGCGTCGAAATACGTGCTGAACTTGTCGCCCTGGTAGCGCAGGTAGCTTTCGATCTGGAACTCGATGTCCTGCGTGCTGTATTTCAGCTCCAGCCCCTCGCGCAGCTGACGTCCGAACTTCTGGTTCATCACATCGTTGCTCAGGTAGGTGATGTGGCCGATCATGCGGGCGATGCGCAGCCCCCGCGCCGGCACCACGCCGTGCCGGTAGAAGTGGCCGCCGTGAAAATCCGGGTCGGTCACGATGGCGCGGCGGGCCACTTCGTTGAAGGCGATGTTCTCCGCCGTCAGGTTGGGCGCACTGGCCACCACCACGGCGTGGCGCATGCGTTCGGGGTATTGCAGCGTCCACGACTGTGCCTGCATCCCGCCCAGGCTGCCGCCCAGCACGGCGGCCAGTTGCGTGATGCCCAGGCGGTCGAGCAGCCGCGCCTGGGCGTTCACCCAGTCCTCCACCGTCACCACCGGGAAATCCGCGCCATACACCGTGCCGGTGTCCGGGTTCACATCCTTCGGCCCGGTCGAGCCGAAGCACGACCCCAGGTTGTTCACGCCGATGACGAAGAACTTGTTCGTATCCACGCTCTTGCCCGGGCCGATCATGTTGTCCCACCAGCCCTCGCTTTTCTCCTCGTCCTGGTACACCCCGGCAACGTGGTGCGAGGCGTTCAGGGCGTGGCAGACCAGCACGGCGTTGGATTTGTCCGCGTTGAGCTGGCCGTAGGTCTCGTAGACCAGTCGGTAATCCCGGATGCTGGCGCCGCTTTGCAGCGGCAGCGCCTCGGGGAAATGCATGGTTTGAGGTGTGGCGATGAAGGACATAAAAAAACCCGGCATCGCTAAAAACGAGGCCGGGGCGAACGAGGGAATGTTGCGTCGGACGGGTCTTTAGCTGGATTTATAAAGCGCCCGCAAGCTGGTGCAAATCGGCGCGAAAACGGCAAGCGCCCATCATACTCCAAGCGTCGGCGACAGCAGGGCCAGCACCCCCAGCGCCGCAAAGATGGCCGCCGAAACGCCATGCACCAGCCGGATCGGTACCCGGCGCACCAGTTTGTTGCCCAGCCACACCACCGGCGCATTGGCCAGCAGCATCCCCAGCGTGGTGCCCAGCACCACCCAGACGAAGGCCTGGTACTGCGCCGCCAGCATCACCGTGGCGATCTGGGTCTTGTCGCCCATCTCGGCCAGGAAGAAGGCCACCGTCGTCGTTAGCAGCACGCCCCAGCCTGGGTGTTCCTGCACGCCTTCGTCGTCGAGCTTGTCGGGCACCAGCATCCACAGCGCCATGGCGATGAACGACAGGCCCAGCACCCAGCGCAGCATGTCCGGCCCCAGCCACTGCGTCACCCACACGCCCACGGCGCCGGCCAGGGCGTGGTTGGCCACGGTGGCAATGAAAATCCCCGCCACGATCGGCCACGGTTTTTGAAACCGCGCGGCCAGCACCAGGGCCAGCAACTGGGTCTTGTCGCCCATCTCGGCCAGCGCCACGACAAAAGTTGAAATCAGTAAGGCTTCCATAGCGGGGCGCATTGTGCTTGCGCCAGATCACCCCTGCGGCACACAGTTTTAAACAGGTGTTGTATGGAACATGAATTGTTAAAAAAACCTGTAAAAGCGTTGTGGACATCCCTGATAATGGCCGCGCTCTCAGCGTGCAGTGGCACAAGAGCGAGTGCGTTTGCGTCTCTACCGTGTCTGTGTGATTCTGGCCAGGACTCCATCGCGTTTCTTTTTTTCTTTCAGGAGTCCCGTCATGGGCAACAAACTTTACGTAGGCAACCTGCCTTACTCTTTCCGCGACCAAGATCTGGAACAGACCTTCGGCGCTTTCGGCTCGGTGCAAAGCGCCAAAGTCATGATGGAACGCGACACCGGCCGCTCCAAGGGCTTCGGCTTTGTGGAAATGGGCAGCGATGCTGAAGCCGAAGCCGCTATCGCCGGCACCCACGGCCAGAACTTCGGTGGCCGTGATCTGGTGGTGAATATCGCCCGCCCGATGGAAGCCCGTCCCCCCCGTTCCGGCGGCGGCTTCGGTGGCGGCAATGGCGGTGGTTACAACCGTCGCAGCAGCTACTAAGCGCTTGCTTTAAATCAAAAAAAGAGCCGAACAGGCTCTTTTTTTATGCCTGGATGCGACATTTTCGGGCAAATCCGGCTTTGCCGCCTGGGCAATTTATGCTTTGATGGCCGCCCAGTCAGCCGCCTCCTCTCTTCTGCGGCAGGCAGTTTTTCAGGAGCGGTTCATGGACAACAAGCTGTACGTGGGCAATCTTCCCTATGCCCTGCGTGACAACGATCTGCAACAGGTTTTCAGCCCCTTCGGCAGCGTCACCAGCGCCAAGGTCATGCTGGAGCGCGATACCGGGCGCTCCAAGGGGTTCGGTTTCGTGGAAATGGGCGACGCCGCGCAGGCCCAGGCGGCCATTGCGGCCCTGCACGGGAAGGAGCTGGGCGGGCGCAGCCTGGTGGTGAACATCGCCCGCCCCATGCAGCCGCGCCCCCCGCGCCCGGCCAATAGCCCGCGCAACGGTTTTCGCAGCCCCTACAGCACGGGCCCGCGCCAGCAGCAGCGCACGCTGTAAACAGGTTCTAGCGTTTTTTGGGCTGCACGACGCCGCGCACCTGGCCTTTCAGCAGGGCCACCTGGCTGACGTTGTCATATTCCAGACTGTTCCCCGTAAACCGGTTGCTGCCCCGGGTCAGCACCACCGGCAGGTGGGAGCGCACCCGCTCCTGCTGCGGCCAGGCGTGCAGGAACTGGCCTTGCAGCAGCAGGGCCGGCTTGCCGTCGGGGTAGCTGCGTTCGACCCGGGCATCGCCCCACAATTGCACTTCCGTGCCATCGCCGTTGCTGATGCCGCGCTGGGCGGAGCTGGTGGTCACCACCGCCTGCGCCCCCAGGCTGCGCGTGCGCACCTGGTCGATTTCCAGAATGTCCGCCTTCAGGTAGTGCCGCGCCCGCTGGCCCCATAGCTGGCTGGTCAGGCTGCCGTCGGCGGCAAACTGCTGGGTGGAGAAGTCTTCCACCGTGTAATCGAGCTGGTCATCGGCCAGCACCGTCTGCTGCACCGGTTGCGGCCTGGGGGCCGAGCGCACCAGCCACCAGCTGCCCAGGGCCAGCAGCCCCATCAGCAGCACCGGCAGGTACAGGTTCACCCGGTCGGTCAGCGTGGTCTTCATGGCAGGTACTGCTCCAGCAGGCGGCGGTACTGGCCGCTGGCCACCAGCAGCAGGTCGCACAGCTGGCGCACTGCGCCCTGGCCGCCGGCCAGGCTGCTGACCCAATCGGCCTGGGCCAGATTTTCCGGATGGGCATTGGCCGGGGCGCAGGCCAGGGCGCAGCGGCGCAGCAGGGGCAGGTCGGGCCAGTCGTCGCCCATGGCTGCGGCCTGCGACCATTGCAGGCCCAGAGTGTCCAGAATCTGCTGGGCGGCGGGCAGCTTGTCCTCGGTGCCGAAGATGGCGTGCTGCACCCCCAGCTGGCGCAGGCGCAGGCGCAGCGGGGCGCTGTCCCGCCCGGTCACCACGGCGGGGGTGATGCCCGCCTGTTGCAGCAGCTTGATGCCGTGGCCGTCCAGGGTGTGAAAGCGCTTGAGCGTCTCGCCCGCCTCGCTGAAATACAGCCCGCCGTCGGTCAGCACGCCATCGACGTCGAAGAACACCACGCGCACCGCCTGTGCCTTGAGCAGCAGAGCGGGCGGAAAATCGAGCGCGGGGGCGGTCATGGTGGGGGACATGGCGTATTTCCTCTCAGATCACTTTGGCCAGCATCAGGTCGCGGATATGCACCAGTCCGGCCAACGTTCCTGCGGGGTCGACCACCACCACGCTGGTAATGCCGTGCTGCTCCATCATTTGCGCCGCCTGGGTGGCCAGCACGTGGGGGGCGATGGTGCGCGGGTTGGGGTGCATCAGGTCCTGCGCTTTGGCGTGGCGCACATCGGCGCCCTGCTCCAGGCGGCGGCGCAGGTCGCCGTCGGTAAAAATGCCCAGCACCCGGTCGTCGGCATCGACGACGATGGCTGCGCCCAGGTTTTTCGCGCTCATTTCGCGCATCAGGGTGAAAAAATCGTCCTGCGCCTGCACCCGGGGCAGCTCGGCGCCGCTGCGCATGACGTCGCGCACATGGGTCAGCAGCCGCCGTCCCAGCGAGCCGCCGGGGTGGGAACGGGCGAAGTCCTCGGCCTGGAAGCCCCGGGCATCGAGCAAGGCCGTGGCCAGGGCGTCGCCCAGCGCCAGCTGCACCGTGGTGCTGGCCGTGGGGGCGAGGTTGAGCGGGCAGGCTTCGCGTTCCACGCTGGTGTCCAGCACCCAGTCGGCGTGCTGCGCCAGGGTCGAGGCGCGGTTGCCGGTCATGGCGGCAACGTGTACGCCCTGGCGTTTGAGCGGAGGCAGCAGGTCGGTGATTTCATGGCTTTCCCCGCTGTTGGACAGGGCCAGCACCAGATCGCCGCCGCGCACCATGCCCAGGTCGCCATGGCTGGCCTCGGCGGGATGCACAAAAAACGCCGGCGTGCCGGTGGAAGCCAGGGTGGCCGCAATCTTGCGCCCGACATGGCCGCTTTTGCCCATGCCCATGACGATCACCCGGCCGCGCAGAGCCAGGATGGCCTGCACCACCGCAACGAAGCTGCCGCCCAGTCGCTGGTCGAGGGCCTGCAGCGAGGCAATTTCAATTTGCAGGGTTGCCCGGGCCGTTGCCAGGGCCTGGGCGCCGTTCAGTTCAGGAGCGTGGGGGATGCCATCAGTCATAACCGGCAATTTTAGGCGGTGGGCGCGGCGCTACACTCGCAGGCGCCTTTTTGCTTTTGTTCACTCACGGGCTGCCCCATGTATTCCTCCAGCGTTCACGATTACCTGCGCGACCATATCCGCACCGTTCCCAACTGGCCTGCGCCCGGCGTGCAGTTTCGGGACATCACCCCGCTGCTGCAGGACCCCAAGGTCTTTCGCGTGCTGATTGATGCCTTCGTCCACCGCTACATGGACAGGGATTTGCGCCCGGACGTGGTGGCCGGGCTGGATGCGCGGGGCTTCATCATCGGCTCGGTCATTGCCTACGAGCTGGGCGTCGGTTTCGTGCCCATCCGCAAGAAAGGCAAGCTGCCCTTCACCACGGTAGAGGAAACCTACGAGCTGGAATACGGCAGCGCCACCGTCGAGCTGCACACCGATGCCGTGCAGCCGGGCGACAAGGTGCTGCTGATCGACGACCTGATCGCCACCGGCGGCACCATGATGGCGGGCAAAAAGCTGCTGGAAAAACTCGGCGCCACCGTCATGGAAGGCGCCGCCATCGTCGATCTGCCCGAACTGGGCGGTTCGCACCTGCTGCAAACCGTGGGCAAGCTGCCCCTGTTTACCCTGGTGGATTTTGCGGGTCACTAGGATGGCCGGACGGCTCCATGCGCCGCATGGAGGTCTGCTGTGCCGTTCTGTTTCCCCCAAGCCTGCCCCTGCCGATGCTGCGTAGCCTGAGATTCATTTTGTTCGCCCCCTTGCTGGTGGCACTGCTGGCGAGTCTGGGCATCGTCTACTGGGCGCACACCGGCGCCAGCGACTCCTTCCTGGCCCACCGCCAGATTCTGCTGATCAGCCTGGTGCCGCTGCTGGCCGTATTTGCGCTGATCTATACCGTGCTGCGCCGCACCAGCCGCGCCCTGCTGGCCATCACCCGGGGCCTGGAGCAACTGGCCAGCCACCCGGACGCCGCGCCGCAGCTGCCGCAAATCACGCATCTGAGCCGCCACGGCAGCGGTGAAATCCGCACCATGGCCCAGGCGCTGCTGCAACTGAGCCATACCTACGAACGCCAGCGCCAGGCCGAGGAAAAGGCCTTTTCCCTCTCGTTCTACGACCCCCTGACCCAACTGCCCAACCGGCGGATGCTGCGCGAGCGCCTGCGCCAGTTGCCCAGCCACACCCCAGGCGGCCAGGGTGCCCTGCTGATCCTGGACGTGGACGACTTCAAATCCTTCAACGACCTGCTGGGCCACAGCACCGGAGATTACATGCTGCAGGAAATGGCCCAGCGGCTGGCGCAGCACGCGCCGTCGAACTCCCTGGCGGCCCGCACCAGCGGCAACGCCTTTGCCGTGCTGCTGTGGAACCTCAAGCGGCCCGAGGCCCAGGTGCTGGCCCTGGCCGAGAAAATCAACTTCGCCATCCAGCAGCCCCTGGCCTGGGGCGGCAAGGACTACCGCTTCACCACCAGTCTGGGCATCAGCCTGTTTGACGACCAGCTCACCAACCTGGACGAACCGCTGAAAAACGCCGAAGCGGCCATGTACGTCGCCAAAAGCCAGGGCCGGGGAAAAATCCAGTTCTACGACCCCTCCATCCAGGCCCGGCTGCAAGACCAGTTGCAGCTTGAAGAAGACCTGCGCCACGCCCTGGAGCGCCAGGAACTGCACCTGCTCTACCAAGCCCAGGCCCGGGCGGAATCGGGCCAGGCGCCGCGCATCGTCGGCGCCGAAGCCCTGCTGCGCTGGCAGCACCCCACGCGCGGCCTGGTTTCGCCCGCTGTATTCATCCCCCTGGCCGAGGCCTCCGACCTGATCCTGCCGATCGGCGCCTGGGTGCTGCAAACGGCCTGCCGCCAACTGCAAGCCTGGGCCGATGACCCGCGCACGACGGACCTGACGCTGGCGGTCAATGTCAGCGCCAGACAGTTCCTGCAGCCCGACTTTGTCGAACAGGTGCGCCAGACGCTGGCGCACACCGGCATCCATCCCCGGCGGCTCAAGCTGGAGCTGACCGAAAGCACCGTGCTGGACAACGTGCAGGACACCATCGCCACCATGCAGGCGCTGCGCACCCTGGGCGTGCGTTTGTCGCTGGACGATTTCGGCACCGGCTACTCATCGCTTCAGTATTTGAAGCGGCTACCGCTGGACCAACTTAAGATTGACCAGGCATTCATCTGTGAAATCACGACCAGCAGCGCAGATGCAGCTATCGTAAAAACCATTGTGGCCATGGGCCACGCGCTGGACATGCAGGTCATCGCCGAAGGCGTGGAAACCGCCGAACAGCAGCAGGCCCTGCTGACCTATGGCTGCCACTACTTCCAGGGCTATCTGTTCAGCCGCCCGGTGCCGGTGGGGGATTTCGAGGTGCTGCTGGGGAGGGTTTGAGTGCGTTAGGACTGGTTGTGGCGGTGGATGAGGCATTGCGCTGTCTATGCCTCATCCTTTACCTTTGAAAAAGATTCTGAATTTTTAAAATAGAGATATAAGTAATTGATTTTTATAAATTTTTTAATGTATCTCTTTGTCGATCTCTAATTTCTCTTTGTAATTTTTCCTGTCAGTCGCCAGCAAGGAGCCGTGTCTGAGCCGGTGTTGACTATCACCTCATGGCGGCGCAGCCTGGTCAGCAGGCTGCTGATCTTGTTGTACTTCTGCTTGGCATCCAGGGCATCGCTCAACTTGTCCATGAGCAACTTGTTGATCTCGGCACGGTTTGCTTGATCAAATTTCTCCAGATAGTCGGTCAGCAGTTTGGCGTAGAACTCGTCATCTTGTGCTCGAGTGCGGATGTAATCGGCCTTGTTTGCAGTTGCCTCCAGAGCTTCTTTTCCAGGTCGTTGAAGAATTGTTGTTCGATGGCTTGCATGTTGGCCCTTTCCTTTTTTCGCTTTTTTATTTCCCAATACAGAAACTGCTGAAGATCACGCCCAGCAGGTCGTCGGAGGTGAACTCTCCCGTGATCGCGCCCAGGTGGTGTTGGGCCAGGCGCAGTTCCTCGGCCAGCAGGTCGAGTGCCGGGTCGGCGGTTTGCAGCAGGGCGTGGGCTTGTGCCAGGTGTTCGCCGGTGGCTTGCAGCGCCTGCACGTGCCGGGCGCGGGCGATGTACAGGCCCTCGGCGGCGGATTGCCAACCGGCGATTTCCAGCAGGCGCTGGCGCAGGGCGTCCAGCCCCTGGCCGTGTTTGGCGGACAGGCGCAGGCCGTCTGTGTCTGCGGCGGGCGCAGCAGTGTTTGCTATATCTTCCTTGTTCCAGATATGAAGCACAGGAACGTTCTTCGGTAGTTTTTGTGCCAAAACCGTTGCAATGTCAGCGTCAGCAGCTTTGTATTCAGGAGCGTCGATGCGCGTCAGGTCGTGCAGGAACAGCACGGCGTCGGCCTGGGCGATTTCCTCCCAGGCGCGGGCGATGCCGATGCGCTCCACCTCGTCGCTGCTCTCGCGCAGGCCGGCGGTGTCGATGACGTGCAGCGGCACGCCGTTGATCTGGATGGTTTCCTGCACCTTGTCGCGCGTGGTGCCGGCAATCGGGGTGACGATGGCCAGCTCTGCCCCGGCCAGGGCGTTGAGCAGCGAGCTTTTGCCGGCGTTGGGCTGCCCGGCAATCACCACCTTGATGCCTTCGCGCAGCAGCGCCCCTTGCTGGGTGCGCCGCAGCACCTGGGTCAGTTGCGCCTGCAAGTTTTCCAGTTGGCCCCAGGCGTCGGCTTTTTGCAGGAAGTCGATCTCTTCCTCGGGGAAGTCCAGCGTGGCCTCGACCAGCATGCGCAGGTGGATGAGGGCATCGCGCAGCACGGTGATTTCCTGCGAGAACGCGCCGGACAGCGAGCGGCTGGCGCTGCGGGCGGCCACGGCGGTGCTGGCGTCGATCAGGTCGGCGATGGCCTCGGCCTGGGCCAGATCGATCTTGTCGTTGAAGAAGGCCCGCTGGGTAAATTCGCCCGGCTCGGCCAGGCGCAAATCGGGCAGTGCTGCCGGGCCGTCCGGCGCAGGGGTTTGCGCGGCTTCCAGACAGCGCTCCAGCAGCAGTTGCAGCACCACCGGGCCGCCGTGGGCCTGTAGCTCCAGCACGTCCTCGCCGGTGTAGCTGTGCGGGCCGGGGAAGAACAGCGCCAGGCCGTGGTCCAGGGGCTGGCCCTGGGCGTCGTTGAAGGGCAGGTAGGTCGCCTCCCGTGCCCGCAGATCGCGCCCGAGCAGCCGGCGCACCAACGGTGCCAGCTGCCGACCCGAGACACGGACGATGCCCACGGCCCCGCGCCCCGGCGCAGTGGCGATGGCAACAATCGGATCGTGGCGGCGTGCAAGCATGGGGAAGCCCTTGGAGAGAAGCAGTTGAAACAGTGGAACGGGGAAGCGAGCCGGGCCAGTGCTGGCGGGCGTTTGCCACCGGGGGCGGCGAGGCTGGATTATCGGCGCAGTGCCTGCGTTTTCAGGGGCGGGGAGCGTGAGCGGCATTTGCCCCCGTTTGGTGCCGGGCATGAAAAATTCCCTCTGAAAATTTCAACCCAGGCAGCGTAGGGTTGTGAGAGAGTGTTGCAGCGCCTCTGCCTATACTTCTCCAGGGCCGCACAAGCGCCTGCTTCTGTTCTTCCCCTGCTCCAAGGACACTCCTATGCTTCGCTGGCTTACCCAATTGCGTCTGGCCCAGAAATTCATTCTTCTCGGTGCCATCACCCTGGTCATGATCGCCTTCCCGTCGGCGCTGTACCTGAAAGAGACCGTTTCCGACGTGCGCCAGGCCCACCGCCAGGCCGCCGGGGTGCCGGTGCTGATGGCATTGAACATGGTCATGCAGCACACCCAGGTGCATCGGGGGTTGTCGGCGGGGGTTCTGAGCGGCAACCAGGCGATGGAACAGCGTCGCACCGGAGCGCGGGAGGCGGTCAACCAGGCGATCGCCGATACGTCGGCCCTGCTGACCAAAACCGACGCCCCGGCGCAGGAGCAGGAACGTCTGCACAAGTGGCAGCAGGACTGGCAGGCGCTGGAACAGACCGTGGCCAGCGGCAAGATCGAAGCGGCTGAAAGCTTTGCCCGCCACACCGCCCTGGTGGCCGACCTGATGCTGATGAACGAGGAGCTGCTGGCCGCCTACAACCTGCAGTCCAATGCCGACCCGGCGAACATCGCCCTGCTGCAGGCGGCCCTGGTGCAGGCGCCGCTGCTCAGCGAAGGCGTGGGGCAGATCCGGGCCATGGGTACGGGCTTTCTGACCCAGGCGTTCCTGAGCGTGGACGACCGGGGCGCGTTTCGTGCCCTCATCAACCAGACCGGCAACCTGCAAAAACAGGCCGGGCGGTTCATCCAGCGGGCCATGCAGCTCAACCCCACGTACCAGCAGGTGCTGGGCGAACAGGTGAAAAAAGCCACCGTCCTGCTCAACGAAAGTATGGGCCTGGCCCAGAGCGAGGTGCTGGAGATCGATCTGCTGCAATACCCTGCCGCCGAGTATTTCGACAAGCTCACCCAGGCCATCGAATCGGTGAATGCCGTGCGTATCAGCGGTGCCGAGCGGCTGTTCGTGCTGATGGAGGCCGAAGCCACCCGCCAGAGCAACCTGCTCATCCTGCTGACGGGCGTGCAGCTGGCCCTGCTGGCGGCCGCAGTGGGGCTGACCCTGCTGTTCGTGCGCTCGATCACCCGGCCGCTGCACCATGCCGTGGAGCTGGCCCTGGCCGTGGCCGACGGCAA
The DNA here is from genome assembly GCF_042654765.1 of Comamonas nitrativorans. Taxonomy (NCBI): domain Bacteria; kingdom Pseudomonadati; phylum Pseudomonadota; class Betaproteobacteria; order Burkholderiales; family Comamonadaceae; genus Comamonas; species Comamonas nitrativorans. The sequence goes on from NZ_JBHSEW010000003.1 coordinate 141,860, forward strand.
TCTGGCCGGGGCCGACGAGCCGACCGGGCGCAACGAGATCGGCGAGCTGATCGCCGCGCAGCAGCAGATGCGCTCGCGCCTGCGCCCCATCGTGCAGCAGGTGCGCCAGGGCTCGGACGCCGTGGCGCTGGCCAGTGCGGAAATCGCCCAGGGCAACCAGGACTTGTCCGGCCGCACGGAAAGCCAGGCCAGCGCCCTGGAGCAGACCGCCGCGTCGATGGAGCAGTTGAGCGCCACCGTGCGCCAGAACGCCGACAGCGCCCAGGAGGCCAGCCGTCTGACGCAATCGGCGCACAGCATCGCCAGCCAGGGCGGCGCGATGGTGACGCAGATGGTGCAGACCATGCAGGGCATCCACGACAGCAGCCGCAAGGTCAGCGACATCATCGGCGTGATCGACAGCATCGCCTTCCAGACCAACATCCTGGCGCTGAACGCCGCTGTCGAGGCCGCCCGCGCCGGCGAGCAGGGCCGGGGTTTTGCCGTGGTGGCCAGCGAAGTGCGCAGCCTGGCCGGGCGCAGCGCCGAAGCGGCCAAGGAGATCAAGCGGCTGATCGACGACAGCGTGCAGCGCGTCGGCGACGGCAATGCGCTGGCGCAGCAAACCGGGCAGACGATGCAGGAAATGGTGGGCGCCATCCAGAAGGTGAACACCATCGTCAGCGCCATCAGCAACGCCAGCCAGGAGCAGGCCGACGGGGTCGTCCAGGTCGGCGATGCCATTACCCAGATGGACCAGGTGACCCAGCAGAACGCGGCCCTGGTCGAGGAAATGGCCGCTGCCGCCACCAGCCTGCACAGCCGCAGCCAGGAACTGGTGCAGGCCGTGGCGGTATTCCATCTGAACGAGGACGGCGCGGCGCCCCTGCCGGGACGCAGCCGCAACAGCGGGCAGCCGCTTCTTAAATAAGAGCTGTTACTGCTTGCTATCTATTGATTTCAAGGATAAATAGCCATGAAATCGTTGATTATCAAGCGGTAGTAGCTATTCTTTTATAAACGCCGCACGTCCACCAGGGCGATGCGGCGTTTGTCCATCTCCAGCACCTGAAAGCGCAGGCCCTCGGCCTCCAGCACCTGCCCCACGGCGGGCAACTGCTCCAGGTGGTCGAGCAGGAAGCCCGCCAGGGTGCTGTAGTCGTCGCTGTGCGCCAGGGTGTAGGTTTCGGTGGCCGTCTCCAGGGCGTGCAGGTCGGCCTGGCCATCGACCACCCAGTGGCCCGGGTCGGCCTGGGGCTGGATGTCGGGGATTTCGCCCTCTTCGGGAAACTCGCCGGCGATGGCTTCGAGCAGGTCGATCGGCGTGACCAGCCCCAGGATGGAGCCGAACTCGTCGCTGACCAGGGCGATCTGCGCCCGCGAATGGCGCATCTGCTCGACCAGCTTGATGACGTTCACCGAGGTCGGCACCACCAGCGGCTGGCGCAGGCTGCGCGTCAGGTCGATCGCCCCGGTCGCCAGCACGTCGGCCAGCAGGTCGCGGGCGCGGGCCACGCCGTTCAGCCTGTCCAGCTCGCCGCTGGCCACCGGGAACAGGCCGTGGCGGGCCTGGAGCAGCTGCTCGCGCAGCGCCTCGGGGCTTTGCCCCAGGTCGATCCACTCGATGTCTGCCCGCGGCGTCATCACCGACTGCACGCTGCGCTCGGCCAGCGAGAGCACGCCGCTGACCATGTGGCGCTCCTGCTGGCCAAAGGCTTGCAGCGCGGCGGCCACGTCGGCATCTGCGGCGCTGCTGGCGGTGGCCTCGCCGCCCTGGCCGTTGGCGCGGCCGCCCAGCATGCGCAGGATGGTGTTGGCCGTGCGTTCGCGCAAAGGGACGCGGGCCTGGTGGCGGCGCAGGTTGCGCAGTGCCAGCTGGTTGAAGAACTCGATCATGATCGAGAAGCCGATGGCCGCGTACAGGTAGCCCTTGGGCAGGTGAAAGCCCAGGCCTTCGGCCAGCAGGCTCAGGCCGATCATCAGCAAAAAGCTCAGGCACAGCACCACCACGGTGGGGTGGGCATTGACGAATTGCGTCAGGGGCTTGGAAGCCAGCAGCATCACCCCCATGGCAATCACCACGGCGGCCATCATGACCTCCAGGTGATCGACCATGCCGACGGCCGTGATCACCGAGTCGAGCGAGAACACTGCATCCAGCAGCACGATTTGCGTGACCACCACGCCAAAGCTGGAATAGGCACGGCTGCTTTGGCCGGAGTGCGCAATGCCCTCCAGGCGCTCGTGCAGCTCCGTGGTGGCCTTGAACAGCAGGAACAGCCCGCCGATGAGCAGGATGATGGAGCGGCCCGACAGTTCCACCGGCCCCAGCACCAGCCACGGCGTGGTCAGCGACACCAGCCAGGAAATGCCCGCGAGCAGGCCCAGGCGCATCACCAGCGCCAGGGTCAGGCCCAGCACCCGCGCCTTGTCGCGCTGCTCGGGCGGCAGCTTGTCGGCCAGGATGGCGATGAACACCAGGTTGTCCACGCCCAGGATGATCTCCAGCACGATCAGGGTCAGCAGGCCCAGCCAGATCGACGGGTCGGCCAGCCAGGTCAGGCTCAGCGCATCCATGGGCGGCCTCCTGCCTGGGAGCGTGGGAAATCGGGGAAAAGAAAGCCGGCGCAAGCAGCCGGAAAAGAGAGGGAGAAATCGACAGACAGCGCACGCGGGCGCAAGGGGGGAGGCTTCATAGTGGGGGCAATCTTACCCAAGAAGAAAAAAATGGAACGGCCGAGACCGTCGGAATCCGGCATTTGCAATGGTGCAGCGCTTTCCTAGCTTTGCGCCACGCGCTGAAATTGCCCGCCGGGCAGGCGGGCAACCAGCCCTTCCAGTTCCAGCTCCAGCAACTGGGCCTGGAGCTGGGCGGCGCCCCAGCCGGTGCGGGCCGTCAGGGCGTCCAGTCCCACCGGGTCAAAGCCCAGGGCGTCCAGCAGCGCCGTGTGTTCCGGGGAATGGCGGGCCGGGGCCGCTGCGGGCGGGGTCGGCTCCAAGGGCAGCGCTGCCGTGGTGCCGGGGGCGCTGGCGGCACTGCGGGTGGGCGCGGCCAGTTCTTCCAGGATGTCCTGCGCCGTTTCGACCAGCTTGGCGCCCTGGCGGATTAGGGCATGGCAGCCCCGGGCCTGCGGCGCGTGGATCGAACCGGGAATGGCAAACACCTCCCGCCCCTGCTCGCAGGCCAGCCGGGCGGTAATCAGCGAGCCGGAGGCCAGCGCCGCCTCCACCACCAGCGTGCCGCTGCACAGCCCGGCAATGATGCGGTTGCGCTTGGGGAAGTTGGGCGCCAGCGGCGGGGTGCCCAGGTGAAATTCGCTCAGGATCAGCCCCTGCCGGGCAATGCGCTGGGCCAGCGCCTGGTGCTGGCGCGGGTAGACCTGGTCCAGGCCGGTACCGACGACGGCTATCGTCGCCAGGGGATGGGCCGCTGCTGCCAGGGCCCCGGTGTGCGCCGCCGCGTCGATACCGGCCGCCAGGCCGGAAACCACCGTCCAGCCGTGTTCGGCCAGGGCGTGGGCAAAGGCCTGGGCGTTGCTGCTGCCTTGCGCCGTGGGGTGGCGCGAGCCGACGATGGCCAGGCACTGGCGCATGTCGGCCAGGGGAACGGCGCGTTGCAGGATGTCAGGCCGCCCTTCGGCGTACAGCAGCAGCGGCGGGTCTTCCATTTCCAGCAGGCTGGCCGGGTAGCGCGGATCGGCCAGGGTGATGATGGCCCGCCCCAGCCCCTGCGGGGTGCTGTGCAGCCAGTGCCAGGTGGCGGCGCAGCGCTGGGCAAAATGCTCCGGCAGCCGGGCCAGCTGGGTGGCCTGGGCCGGGCTGATGCAGCTTTCCCAGGCGGCCTGGGGGGCGGCAAAAATCTGCTCCGGCCCGCCGAACCGGGCCAGCAGGCGCCGGGCGCTGGCGTTGCCGATGCGCGGCGTCGAAAGCAGGCGCAGCCAGGCGTCCAGTTCCTGCTGCTGCCAGACGGGCACGTCCATGGAGCCGGTTTACTGGGGGGGAACCAGCTTGTCGCCCACGGTCACGCCCCGGCGGGTGTCCATGACCAGCACGTAAGACACCCGGTCGAACACGCGGAACACCATGCCGGTGCCGTTGGCCTGATCGGGCAGTTGCACCGTCTCCTTGCGGCCCTCGGTCTTGTCGACGATCTGCCGGCCTTGCGAAATCAGCGACAGCACCATGCCGGGCTCCATGCCATCGGCTTCGCCCTTGTTGATGCTGATCACCTGGTTTTCCGTGCCGTAGCGCATGGCGTTGCTGGTATAGAGGCTGACCACCCGGGCCTCGACCGCATCCTGCGGCGCGTGGGGCACGAAGCTGCGGTACTGGCGGGCCGGTTCGGGCAGCAGGCGGTCGCCGGCCCGCATTTCTTCCTTGATCTGCGTGACGTGCAGGGTGGCCGGAATCTGGGCCTGGGGCGTGTTGGCGGCAGCGGGTTCCGCCGCAGCACCGTCGGGCAGGTTCGGCGGGGCTTCGGCGGCCAGCAGTTCCACCTTGCCCAGGTATTGCGCCTCGTAGCCCAGCACCTCCTGGGTGATGGGGTCTTTCAGCGGCTTGGCGTCGCGGAAGACCCGGTACAGGCGTTCATCGCCATCCCCTGCGGCAAACGGGGTACCTGCGGGGCCACGGGCGTAGACCTCGTCGCCGGGGCTCATCAGCAGGCGCTCGTCCGACGCGGCGATCAGGCGCGGCGCCTGCTGCAAGGTCAGCTCCTGCACCACCAGCGGCTCGGCCAGGAAGGGCTCGATCAGGTGCATCCGCAGTGTGGGCAAGGCCAGGTCACGCAGGCTTTCGGAGCGCACGCGCGGCGAGAGCTTGACCGTTTCGTTGCCGCTGCGGCTGGTGGTCAGGCGGGCATAGCCGTTGCTGCGCTCCAGGTACAGGGTCTGGCCCGGGTAGATCAGGTGGGGGTTGGCAATGGCCTGCAGGTTCATGCCCCACAGCTCGGGCCAGCGCCAGGGCTGGCGCAGGAACAGGCCGGAAATGCCCCACAGGGTATCGCCCTTGCGCACGGTGTAGCGCTCCGGGGCATTGGCGGCCAGGGCCGACAGCGGCACCCCGCGCTGGGCCACCTGCTGCGCCGTGGCCTGTTGCCCCGGTGTCACCGGGTAGGTCTGCGCCAGGGCATGGCCGGCGCTCAAGGCCGCGCCCAGGGACAATGCGCAAGTGGTGGCAAGGGCTTTCATCGTGTTCTTTCCTTGGCAGCGCCGCAGGGCAGCGGCGGTGAGAGATCGGCTCGGCATAGCCTCTGATTCTGTGGGCAAGGCCCGGATAGGGCAACGATTATCCGGGGGGCGTTCTGCACCTTGTGGGCAAAGTGGCCAAAATAGCGACAGTATTTGTTTGAAACTGTTATGGCCCTGCTTCCCATTCTTTGTTATCCCGATCCGCGTCTGCACAAGGTTGCCCAGCCGGTGGCCCAGGTCGATGACCGCATCCGCACGCAAATTGCCGATATGTTCGAGACCATGTACGACGCCCGTGGCATCGGCCTGGCGGCCACCCAGGTCGATTTTCACGAACGCCTGATCGTCATCGACGTCTCGCAGGAGCGCGACCAGCCGCTGGTGCTGATCAACCCTGAAATCGTCTGGGCCAGCGAGGCCATGCAGCTCAACGAGGAAGGCTGCCTGTCCGTACCCGGCATCTACGACGGGGTGGAGCGCCACAGCGCCGTCAAGGTGCGGGCGCTGGACGAAAACGGCGTCAGCCGCGAAATCGACGCCGAGGAGCTGCTGGCCATCTGCATTCAGCACGAGATGGACCACCTCATGGGCAAGGTGTTCGTCGAATACCTCTCGCCCCTGAAACGCAACCGCATCAAGACCAAGCTGCTCAAGCAGCAAAAGGAAGCGGCCAAGGCATGAGGGTCGCTTTTGCCGGCACGCCGGAATTTGCCAGCGCGGCATTGCAGCGCATCGTCCAGGCCGGGTTTGCCGTGCCCCTGGTGCTGACCCAGCCGGACCGCCCGGCCGGGCGCGGAATGCAGTTGCAGGCCTCGGCGGTCAAGCAATGCGCCCTGGCGCACGGCATTCCCGTGGCGCAGCCGCGCAGCCTGCGCATGGACGGCAAATACCCCGAAGAAGCCCGGGCGGCCCAGGCCGCCTTGCTGGCCGCCCGGCCCGACGTGCTGGTGGTGGCCGCCTACGGCCTGCTGCTGCCGCAGTGGGTGCTGGATTTGCCGCGCCTGGGCTGCCTGAACATCCACGCCAGCCTGCTGCCGCGCTGGCGCGGGGCCGCGCCCATTCACCGCGCCATCGAGGCGGGCGATGCCGCCACCGGCGTCACCATCATGCAGATGGATGCGGGCCTGGATACCGGCGCGATGTGCCTGGTGCAAAGCCTGCCGATTGCCCCGGACGACACCTCCGCCAGCCTGCACGACAAACTGGCCGATTTGGGCGCGGACATGATCGTGCAAGCCCTGGCGCAGGTGCAAACGGCGCCCTTGCCGCAAACGCCCCAGCCCGCCGAGGGCATCACCTACGCGCACAAGATCGCCAAGGACGAAGCCTGGCTGGACTGGACGCACGGCGCCGCCGCCCTGGAGCGCAAGATTCGCGCCTTCACCCCCTTCCCCGGGGGGGCAGCCCAACTGGGCAGCGACACCTTGAAAATCTGGCAGGCGCAGGCGCAGGCGCAATCCCACGACGCTGCGCCCGGCCAGGTGCTGGCTGCCGATGCGGATGGCGTGCTGGTGGCCTGCGGCAGCGGCCATGACAGCAGCGTGCTGCGCCTGACGCAATTGCAACGCGCAGGCGGCAAACGCCTGCCGGCGGCAGACTTCCTGCGCGGCTTTGCGCTGCCGGTGGGCAGCGTGCTGCACCGCCCGCAGTAGGCCGGCGCAGGCACGATCGCCCGCCTTCGCTTTCCGCACGCAACTTTCTGATTTTTATGACTGTTCTGGTTCAACGCGCCCGTGCCCTGGCGCACGACCCGGCCTTTGCCGCCGGGGTGCGCGACATGCTGGCGACGGTGCCCGGCCTGGGTGCCTGGGGGCTGGTCACGGGCGTGGCCATGGTCAAGGCCGGGCTGCCCCTGCCGCTGGCGCTGTTCATGTCGCTGACGGTCTATGCCGGTACGGCCCAGCTGTCCGTGCTGCCGCTGATGGCCGCCGGGGCGCCGCTGTGGATGGTGTGGTTTACCGCCTTGTGCGTGAACCTGCGCTTTGTCGTACTCAGCACCCTGTGGCGCAGCTATTTCGACCACCTGAGCCTGCGCCACCGCCTGGCGCTGGGTTATCTGAGCGGCGACATCCTGTTCGTGCTGTTCACCCAGCGCTACCCCGCAGCGGGCAAGCAGGCCGAGCAGTTGCCCTACTTCTGGGGCGGGGCGGTCACCGGCTGGCTGGGCTGGCAGATTCCCTCCATCGCCGGGATTTTCCTGGCCAACGTGATTCCGCTGGAATGGGGTCTGGGCTTTGCCGGGGTGCTGGCCATCCTGGGCGTGCTTTACGCCATGCTCAAGGGTGTGGCGACCTGGGTGGCGGCCGCCGTGTCTGCCGCCGCCGCCGTGGCCGCATTCGGGCTGCCGCTGCGCCTCAATACCCTGGTGGCGATTGCCACGGCGGTGGTGGCCGGTCTGGTCATGGAAGCGGTGCAAAAGAAGGGACTTCGCCATGGACGCTGAATCGTATGGGCTGTGGGCCTGGCTGGCCACCGCCGGACTGGCGCTGATCACGCTGGTGACCCGCGCCTTTTTCCTGATCCCGAAAGAGCCGCTGCCCATGCCCCAGTGGCTCAGCCGTGGCCTGCAATATGCGCCGCTGGCGGCGCTGACCGCCGTGGTCGCGCCCGAGATTTTCATGGCCGACGGGCAATTGCTTGCCACCTGGCAGGATGCCCGTCTGCCGGCAGTGGCCTGCGCCACGCTGTATTTCGCCCTGCGCCGCGACATCCTGGGCACCATTGCCGTCGGGATGCTGGTCTACCTGCCGCTGCACATCGGCTGGGGATGGTAGAAATACGATAGCTTCTATCGCTTGTATTCAATGGATTTCAGGTATTTTTATCCATTAAACACAGATATATAAAGCGGAAACAGCTATTTGTTTATTCAACACGCCTGTGCCTGCCGGACAGGCGTTTTGTGGTCAAATACGCCCCTTCAAAGGGGAGTAGCTCCCTGCTAGGGTCTGCGGCCCGGGCAGTTGGACAGGTCGTCAGCACGAAGCATCCGCTTCCGGCCTGCCCAGCAGTGCAGCGCACTGTGAGCAAGACCTTTGGGCGACTGCCATCATGGTCCCCAAGGCGTCTTTCCCGGCCCGGCTGCATGTCCGGTGCTTCCAGCCTCCTCCGGTACCGTGCCAGTGGTTGTCCACCCGCTTTCAGAGTTTTTGGCATTGGTATTGCTGCATTGGAGTTTTCAATGGATTTGGACTTTCTCACCCACGCCCCGTTCTGGATTGCCCTGGGGCAAATCATCATCATCGATATCCTGCTGGGTGGCGACAACGCCGTCGTCATCGCCCTGGCCTGCCGCAAGCTGCCCCCGGCGCAGCGGGCCAAGGGCATCGTGTACGGCACGGCCGGGGCCATTCTGCTGCGCGTGGTGCTGATCATGTTCGCCATGACGCTGCTGCAAGTGCCCTTCCTGAAAGCGGTCGGGGCGGTGCTGCTGGTCTGGATCGGCGTCAAGCTGCTGGCCCCGGATGAAGACGGGCACGAGAACATCGCCGGCAGCGACCGGCTGCTGGCAGCCATCAAGACCATCATCGTGGCCGACCTGGTGATGAGCGTGGACAACGTGATCGCCATCGCCGGCGCGGCGCAGACCTCGCATCAAGATCACCAGGTGTTGCTGGTCACGCTGGGGCTGCTGATCTCGATTCCCATCATCGTCTGGGGCTCGCAGCTGGTCATCCGGCTGATGGAACGTTTCCCTTCGGTCATCCTGGCCGGAGGAATGCTCCTGGGCTGGATTGCCGGCGGCATGTTGGTGACGGACCCCGCCTTCGTAAATCCCGCACAATGGCTGTGGCTGCCCAAGCTGGGCACGCTGGACGCAAAAGGGCAGGCCGTGCTGTCCCCCGCCGTGTACTGGAGCGCCCATCTGGGCGGTGCATTGCTGGTGCTGGTGGCCGGCAAATGGCTGGCGAACCGCAAGGCGGCCCGCCCCGCCCCGTAAACCACAGGAGGAAACACTATGACCCGATTACTCGTGCAATGGCTGCTCAACGCCGGGGCGCTGCTGCTGGTGGCCAATGTCTACAGCGGGGTGCAGGTGCATAGCCTGACCTCGGCGCTGTGGGCGGCCATCATCCTGGGGCTGCTCAATACGGTAGTGCGCCCGGTGCTGGTGCTGCTGACGCTGCCGGTGACGCTGGTAACGCTGGGGCTGTTCCTGGTCGTGGTGAATGGTCTGGTGTTCTGGCTCGCCTCGGCGCTGCTGGGCGGGCTGCAGGTCAACGGCTTCTGGGCTGCCGTGTGGGGGGCCTTGCTGTATTCGGCGCTGGGGCTGGTGATCGACTCACTGCTTGCGCGACTGTTCCCGCAGTAACTCGGTCACGGCCCGCAGGCGCGTGTCGATGATCGAGGCCTCGATGTGATCCTGGCCGCTGCTGCGCCGGGCCAGGTCCTGCGCCGCCTTCAGGCGATCCTGTGCGGCGCTGAAATCCCGGATCGCCACCTGCGCCTCGGCCTGCGCCCGCAGTGCCCGCAGCGGCTGGTTTTGTGCCTGCCACGCCTGCGCCAGCAACTGCCAGGCGTGGGCATCTTCGGGGTGCAGCGTCACCCAGGTCTGCAAGCTGTCGCTGACCGGCGCAGGGCGCCGCAGCGCCAGCAGCGCCTGGGACTTGAGCAGCACGGCCGGGCGCAGCTTGGGCGACTGGCTGCGCTCGACCAGATCCAGGGCTTGCTGGGGCTGTTCGGCGGCCAGGGCCAGCTCGGCCCCCAGCCAGGCGCTTTGGCGCCGGGCGGCGGCCTCGCCGGAAGGTACCAGGGCATCGAGCTGGCGCCACAGCGCCAGCGCCCCGGCGTTGTCGCGCAACTGCTGGCTGGCCAGGGCGGCGGCGTACAGGATGGCTGCCTGTTGCACGGCCGGTTGCTGGGCAAAGTCGCTGTGCCGGGGCTGGGCCTGCCATTGGCGCAGGCGATCGACGCCGGGCTGGCTCAACACCCGGGCACGGGCGGCCATCATGGCGTCTTCCCACTGCGTTTGCAGCGGTGCAGCGCTGCCGTGCGGCACGCGGGACTGCATGTCGGCGATACGTTCGCTGGTCAGCGGGTGGCTGCGCAGGTAGGGCCAGCTGCCGTTGTCGTTCAAGCGGCTGGCTTGCTGCAATTTGTCGAACATGCTGGCCGCGCCCTGGGGGTTGAAGCCTGCCGGGGCGAGCAGGTTGAAGCCCACGCGGTCGGCCTCGCGCTCCATGTCGCGCGAAAAGCTCAACTGGCTCTGCACGGCGGCGGCCTGCCCGCCGATGATCAGCGCCTGCGCCGCATCCGGGCTGGACGAGGCGGCCAGCGCCCCCAGCACCAGGCTGCCGATCAGCAGGGGCATGTTCTTCTTGTCCTCGGCAAACATGCGGGCGATGTGGCGCTGGGTAACGTGGCTGAGTTCGTGCGCCAGCACCGTGGCCAGCTCGTCGCGGCTGGTCACGGCGCCGATCAGGCCGGTGTGTACGCCCAGATAGCCCCCCGGCAGGGCAAAGGCGTTGATCGTGCGGTCGCGCCCGAGCAGCACCTGCCAGGCGTAGCGCTGGTACAGCTCCTCGCTCAGATCGCCGCGTTGCAGGGCCGCCTGCACCAAGGGCTGCCAGATCTGCATGACGTAGGCGTGCAGCGGCGCATCGTCCAGGTAGTCCGGGTCGCGGTACAGGCTGGTGATGATGCTGTCGCCCAGCTCGCGCTCCTGGCTGATCGTCAGCTCGGCGCCATCGCCCAGATGCGGCAATTGCACCTGGGCGCTGGCCGGAGCGCTGGCCAACACCCCCGCCAGACACAGGGTGGAGAGCAAAGTACGGACACAGCGGTGCGAAAACCAAGGGGCAGGCATGATGGGCGAATCCTTTCGGTGGATGCTTATGATGCCCGTTTTTGCCACTGGTTCATCCCTGGAGCGCTGCCCATGCCCGCGACACCTTCTTCCCCCGCCTCCCCCCTCACCCATTTCGACGCCCAGGGCCAGGCCCACATGGTGGACGTAGGCGCCAAGGCCGCCACCGAACGCACCGCCATTGCCCAGGGCCGCATCACCATGCAGCCTGCCACCCTGGCGCTGGTGCGCAGCGGCAGCGCCAAGAAAGGCGACGTGCTGGGCGTGGCCCGCATTGCCGCCATCATGGCCGCCAAAAAAACCAGCGACCTCATCCCTCTGTGCCACCCCCTGGCGCTGACCCGCGTGGCGGTGGACTTCGCCCTGCAGCCCGACGCAAACGCCATCACCTGCACCGCCACCGTGCAGACCGTGGGGCAAACCGGTGTGGAAATGGAAGCACTCACCGCTGTCCAGGTGGGCCTGCTAACCATTTATGACATGTGCAAAGCCGCCGATAAAACCATGGTGATGGAAGGCATCCGCGTGCTGGAAAAGCACGGCGGCAAGTCCGGCAGCTGGGTACTGGCGGCGTAGGCCTGGCCAAGAAAAATCGGCTCTGTAGCGGCACGCATACGTAGTTTCAACGACAAATGGATTCAACATAAACCACGCACAATCGCCCCCTTGCTTAAGTAACAAGGAGATGTTTTGAGTACGCTGGCAATTGTTGTTTCGCTGCTGCTGTTGATGTTTTTGGCATACCGCGGCTATACGGTGCTGTTGCTGGCACCGCTGATGGCCGCGTTGGCGGTGCTGTTGTCCGGGGATGTGGCGGTGCTGCTGCCCATTTATACAGATACCTTCATGCGGGCCCTGGGCAATTACGTCCTGGCCTTTTTCCCGGTCTTCCTGCTGGGCGCCTTGTTTGGCCAACTGATGGCCGATTCGGGCGCAGCCACAGCCATCGCCCAGTGGATCGAGCGCACGCTGGGGCCAAAGCATGCCATCCTGACGGTGGTGCTGGCCTGCTCCATCCTGACCTACGGCGGGGTATCGCTGTTCGTCGTGGCATTCGCGATTTATCCGATTGCCAAGTCGCTGTTCCAGGATGCCGACATTCCCAAGCGGCTGGTCGCCCCGGCGATTGCCCTGGGCTCGTTCACCTTCACCATGACGGCCATGCCGGGCACTCCGGCAATCCAGAACGCCATCCCCATCAAGTTCTACGGCACCAACACCTTTGCTGCACCGGGGCTGGGTCTGATCGGCTCGGCCATCATTTTTGCACTGGGGATGCTCTGGCTGCGCTCGCGCGAACGCGCGGCCCGTGCCCGGGGCGAGGGCTACGGCATTCATGCCGACAACCTGAAGGCCAAAGGCCAAGTGGGCGAGGCCGACATGGCCGGCGACGCCCGGCGCACCATGCCCCTGCTGCTGGCGCTGTTGCCGCTGGTGCTGGTGATCGGTGTCAACGCCCTGTTCACCTACGGTATCTTTCCGGGAATGCACTGGGACTTCCTGGCAGAGCGCTTTGCGTCGATGGACGCCAGCAAGCAAACCGGTATGTGGGCGCTGATCATCGCCCTGGTGGTTTCGTGTATCACCCTGGTGCTGCTGGGCCTGGGGCGCTGGGTGAACCTGCAGCAAACCATCAACAAGGGCGTGCTGGGCTCCATGCTGCCGATCTTCAATACCGCTTCGGAAGTGGGCTACGGCGCAGTGATTGCCAGCCTGGCGGGCTTTGCCATCATCCGCGATGCGGTGCTGAACGTTTCCAGCAATCCGCTGATCTCGGAAGCCGTGGCCATGAACGTGCTGGCCGGGATTACCGGCTCGTCCTCGGGCGGCCTGTCGATTGCCCTGCAAACCCTGGGTGCGGACTACCTGAAGATGGCCGTGGAAGCCGGCATCAGCCCCGACCTGCTGCACCGCGTGGCCGTCATGTCTGCCGGGGTGTTCGACACCCTGCCGCACTGCGGCGCCATCATCACCCTGCTGTCGATCTGCGGGCTGACGCACCGCCAGTCGTACCTGAACATCGCCATGATGACCATCGTCATGCCGCTGATCGCTTTGACGGCCGTCATTGCGCTGGGCACCGTGTTCGGTTCGTTCTGAACGGCCACTTTCCCGGCAAGCCGCCTGAGGGATTCGCCCCAGGCGGCTTTTCATTGGGGCGTGGCGTTGTGCGGTGTGGCATCGGCCATGGTGTTTATGCCGAAAGCAGAAACAATGAAACCCGATTCTGGGGCTTCTCAGCGCAGTGGCGCTTTTCTAGACTGACGCCGTCAACAACCATCCCACCAGGAGAACACCATGATCGAACGCCGTCCGCTGGAAAGCCTGGGCGCTGCCCACCACGGCTGGCTCGATGCCAAGCACCACTTTTCCTTTGCCGAGTATCACGACCCCGAGCGGCTGCACTGGGGAATGCTGCGGGTCTGGAACGACGACACCATTGCCCCGGGCACCGGCTTCCCGCCGCATCCCCATGCCGATATGGAAATCATCACCTACGTGCGCGAAGGGGCGATCACCCACCGCGACAGCCTGGGCAACGAGGGCCGCACCGTGGCCGGGGACGTCCAGGTAATGAGCGCGGGCACCGGCATCCGCCATTCCGAATACAACCTGGAAGCGCAAGCCACCCGCATCTTCCAGATCTGGATCCTGCCCACCCGCAACGGCGAGCAGCCCGCCTGGGGCACCAAGCCCTTCCCCCGGGGCGACCGGGCGGGCCGCTTCGTCACCCTGGCCAGCGGGATGGAGGGCGATGCCGACGCCCTGCCGATCCGCACCGACGCCCGCGTTCTGGGCGCAACGGTACGGGCCGGGGAAACCGTGGAATACCGGTTTGCCGATGCCGACCGCTATGGCTATCTGGTACTGGCCAAAGGGCAGGCCCAAGTCAACGGCATGCCCTTGAATGCCCGCGACGGCGCCGCCATCCATGGCGAGCAGGTGATTGCTGTGACTGCCGGTGAAGATACCGAGCTGGTGCTGGTCGATACTGCCGGATAGGCAGGGGCCAAACTACCAGGGGCTGGCGGCAGCCTCTGGTGTATTCACCCAGAAAACGCCAGCGTTTTGCTGGCATTGGCTATCGCTGGTGCTTGACGTTCAAACGTCAATATTTCCCGCCCGCAGGGCATTGGTCTCAATAAAGTCGCGGCGCGGCTCGACCTCGTCGCCCATGAGCATGGTGAACACGCGGTCGGCTTCGATGGCGTCGCCGACCTGCACTTGCAGCAGGCTGCGCACGTTGGGGTCCATGGTGGTTTCCCAGAGCTGTTCGGGGTTCATTTCGCCCAGGCCCTTGTAGCGCTGGCGGGCGGTGGTGCGTTCGGCTTCGTGGATCAGCCATTGCATGGCGCTGCGGAAGTCGGCGACTTTTTCCGTGCGGGCCTTGTCGCCTTCGCCGCGCTGCACTTTGGCACCGTCCTGCAGCAGGCCGTTGAAGCTTTGCGCCTCGGCGCTCAGGGCGGCGTAGTCGCTGCTGCGCACGAACTCCTGCGTGAGGATGGAGCTTTTGACGTTGCCGTGGTGGTGGCGGCTGATGCGCAGGATGGGGTTTTCCGTTTGCGGGTCGATTTCAGCCGTCACGTCGGCGGGCACGCCGGTGGTGGTCAGCTCGCGCAGTTTGGCTTCCAGCACCGGGGCGCAGGCGGCCGCGTCTTCCAGCGTTTCGAGGTGGATTTGCACGCCGTCGGCAATGGCCCGCAGGGCTTCCATGTCCATGAAGTTGGACAGGCGCTCGATGACGTTTTCGGCGGCCAGGTGCATGTTGGCCAGGCGTTGCAGTTCTTCGCCGTCGATGGTGCGCGGGGCGCTGCCGCCAGTGCTGACGCTGGCATCGCGCAGGGCGATTCTTAGCAGGTAACGGTTCAGTGCCGGGCCGTCCTTCAGGTACAGCTCTTCCTTGCCGTTTTTCACCTTGTAGAGCGGCGGCTGGGCGATGTAGATGTGGCCGCGCTCGACCAGTTCGGGCATCTGGCGGTAGAAGAAGGTCAAGAGCAGGGTGCGGATGTGGGCGCCGTCCACGTCCGCGTCGGTCATGATGATGATGCGGTGGTAGCGCAGCTTTTCCGGGTTGTAGTCGTCGCTGTTGCTTTTGCCGCTGTCCTCGCTCACCTTGCCGATGCCGGTGCCCAGGGCGGTGATGAGGGTGATGATTTCCTGGCTGGACAGCAGCTTTTCGTAGCGGGCTTTTTCCACGTTCAGAATCTTGCCGCGCAGCGGCAGGATGGCCTGGAATTTGCGGTCGCGCCCCTGCTTGGCCGAGCCGCCGGCCGAGTCACCCTCCACGATGTAGATTTCGCACAGCGCCGGGTCTTTTTCCTGGCAGTCGGCCAGTTTGCCGGGCATTCCCATGCCGTCCAGCACGCCCTTGCGGCGCGTCATTTCACGCGCCTTGCGGGCGGCGTCGCGGGCGCGGGCGGCGTCGATGATCTTGCTGCACAGCACCTTGGCATCCTGGGGGTTTTCTTCCAGGAAGTCGGTCAGCGTCTTGGCCACGATGTCTTCCACCGGGGCACGCACTTCGCTGGACACCAGCTTGTCCTTGGTCTGGCTGCTGAACTTGGGTTCGGGCACCTTGACCGACAGCACGCAGCACAGGCCTTCGCGCATGTCGTCGCCCGTCACGTCCACCTTGGCCTTTTTGGCCAGCTCGTTCTGCTCGATGTATTTGCCGATGACGCGCGTCATGGCCGCCCGCAGGCCGGTCAGGTGGGTGCCGCCGTCGCGCTGGGGGATGTTGTTGGTGAAGCACAGCACCTGCTCGACGTAGCTGTCGTTCCACTGCATGGCCACTTCCACGCCGATTTCGGTGCCGGGGATGCCGCCGTAGCTTTCTGCCGGGCGGGTGCCTTCGGCGTAGAAGGTGGTGGGGTGCAGCACTTTTTTCGTGCCGTTGATGAACTGGGCAAAGCCCTTGACGCCGCCGGCGCCGGAGAAGTCGTCCTCTTTGCCGTCGCGCTCGTCCTTCAAACGGATGCGCACGCCGTTGTTCAAAAAGGACAGTTCGCGCAGGCGCTTGGCCAGCACTTCGTAGCGGAACTCGTGGTTTTCCTTGAAGATTTCCGTGTCGGGCAGAAAGTGAACCTTGGTGCCGCGCTTGTCGGTGTCGCCGACGACGCGCATGGGCGAGGTTTCAAAGCCATCGACCACTTCGATCAGCCGGTTCTGCACGAAGCCCCGGGCAAAGTCGATTTCATGCACTTTGCCATTGCGGCGCACGGTGAGTTTGAGCCAGCAGGACAGCGCGTTCACGCACGACACGCCCACGCCGTGCAGGCCGCCGGAGACCTTGTAGCTGTTCTGGTTGAACTTGCCGCCGGCGTGCAGTTCGGTCAGGGCGATTTCGGCTGCCGAGCGCTTGGGTTCGTGCTTGTCGTCCATCTTCACGCCGGTGGGAATGCCCCGGCCGTTGTCGATGACGGAGAGCGAGCCGTCGGCGTGGATGGTGACCAGGATGTCGTCGCAGTGGCCGGCCAGCGCCTCGTCGATGGAGTTGTCCACCACCTCGAACACCAGGTGGTGCAGGCCGGTGCCGTCGGAGGTGTCGCCGATGTACATGCCGGGGCGTTTGCGCACGGCTTCCAGCCCCTCCAGAATCTGGATGGCACCCGCGCCATAGCCATCGCTGGGGTTCTCGGGTGTCGGAAGGGTGTCGCTGTGCTGCTCGCTCATACAAAGCCTTTGCTCATTATTCAAGAGCTGTTAGCGCTTGAATTGATTGAATCTCAAGAATAAATGAATCTAAAAATGGCTGCCTGCAAGCGCAAGCAGCTATTGTTTTATCAATGATTACAGCCGCATCGGCATGACGACGTACTTGAAGCGGTCGCTTTCGGGCACGGTGATCAGGGCCGAGCTGTTGCTGTCCAGCAGGTTGATCTGCACCATGTCCTGGCCCATGTTGGTCAGCACGTCGATCAGGTAGCCGACGTTGAAGCCGATGTCGATCTGCGGGCCGTCGTAGGCCACGTCCAGCTCGTCGGTGGCCTCTTCCTGCTCGGCGTTGTTGCTGGCCACGCGCAGGCTGCCGGGGGTCAGCGTCAGGCCCACGCCCTTGAACTTGTCGTTGGTCATGATGGCCGTGCGTTGCAGGCTGGCCAGCAGCGCCGCGCGGCCCAGCACGATCTGCTGGTTGTGGTTGGCGGGAATGACGCGCTGGTAATCGGGGAACTTGCCCTCGACCAGCTTGGTGACGAATTCCATGCCGCCGAAGCTGAACTTGGCCTGGTTGTTGGCAAATTGCAGCGTGATGCGCGGGGCGTTGTCGCCGCTGGCGTCCGACAGCAGGCGCTGCAATTCCAGCACCGTCTTGCGCGGCAGGATGACTTCCTGCTTCTGCTCGACCTGCACGTCCAGTTCGGCGCTGGCCCAGGCCAGGCGGTGGCCGTCGGTGGCGACCAGGCTCAGGGTGCTGCCTTCGGCCACGAACAGGATGCCGTTCAGGTAGTAGCGGATGTCCTGCACCGCCATGGCGAACGACACCTGGTGCATCAGGTCTTTCAGCGTCTTTTGCGGCACGCTGAACGTCGGGCCGAAGTTGGGCGCTTCCTGCACCAGCGGAAAGTCCTGCGCGGGCAGCGATTGCAGGGTGAAACGGCTCTTGCCACCCTTGAGCAGGATTTTTTCGGCGCTGGCCTCCAGCGTCACCGTCTGGTCGGCGGGCATGGTCTTGAGGATGTCCATCAGCTTGCGGGCGCCGATGGTGGTGGCGAAGTCGCCCTCGTCGCCGCCCAGCTCGGCGGTGGTGCGGATCTGGATTTCCAGGTCGCTGGTGGTCAGCTGCACCGCGTTGCCCACTTTGTGCAGCAGCACGTTGGCCAGAATCGGCATGGTGTGGCGGCGTTCGACGATGCCGCAGACAGATTGCAATACGGCCAGGACTTTGTCTTGTGTGGTTTGGAAAAGAATCATGTCTGCCTCGATGGGGTGTCGCGTTCAGGGGAAAAGGGTTGATTTTGCCGTGCTCTGCGGGGGCTGAAAACCGGGCAGCCTCAGCCCTTGAGCGTCTGCTCCAGCACGTGCAATTGCTGGTTCAGCTCGGTCAACTGCTGGCGCTCGCCCGCAATCTTGCGCACGGCGTGCAAAACGGTGGTGTGGTCGCGCCCGCCGAACAGCTCGCCGATCTCGGGCAGGCTTTTCTGCGTCAGCTCCTTGGCCAGGTACATGGCGATCTGGCGCGGGCGGGCAATGCTGGCCGGGCGCTTCTTGCTGTACATGTCCGCGACCTTGATCTTGTAATAGTCGGCCACGGTTTTCTGGATGTTTTCCACACTGATCTGGCGGTTCTGGATACTGAGCAGATCGCGCAGCGCCTCGCGGGCCAGTTGGATCGACACTTCCTTCTGGTTGAAGCGCGAGTAGGCCAGGATTTTGCGCAGCGCCCCTTCCAGCTCGCGCACGTTGGAGCGCACGTTTTTCGCCACGAAGAAGGCCACTTCCTCCGGCATTTCCGCGCCCTCGGCCCGCGCCTTGTTGATCAGGATGGCGACGCGCATTTCCAGCTCGGGCGGCTCGATGGCCACCGTCAGCCCGGAATCGAAGCGCGACACCAGGCGCTCGTGAATGTCCGCCAACCCCTTGGGGTAGGTGTCGCTGGTCATGACGATGTGGCTCTTCTTGGCCAGCAGCGCCTCGAAGGCGTTGAAAAATTCCTCTTGCGTGCGATCTTTGTTGGCAAAGAACTGCACGTCGTCGATCAGCAGCAGATCGAGCGAGTGGTAGTGGTGCTTGAACTCGTCGAAGGTCTTGCGCTGGTAGGCCTTGACCACGTCGGAGACGAATTGCTCGGCGTGGATGTACAGCACCTTGGCGTCCGGCTTGTCCTCCAGCAACTTGTTACCCACAGCGTGTACCAGGTGGGTCTTGCCCAGGCCGACGCCGCCATAGATGAACAGTGGGTTGTAAAGCTGCCCCGGCGCACCGGCCACGTGCAGCGCGGCGGCGCGGGCCATGCGGTTGGCCGTGCCTTCGACCAGCGTCTCGAACGTCAGGGCCGGGTTCAGGCGCGAGCGGAACACCGGCTGCTGCGCCGGGCTGGCCTCCGGCTCCGCCGCTGCGGCGGCCGTCCCCGGTGCAGCGGCTGCCGCAGGGGCCGCCGAGGCCACGGGCTGGGGGCGCACATAGGTGCGGGCCACGGCTTCGCGCTGGGCCACGGCCAGTTCCAGCGTCACGCTGTGCCCGCACAGGGCTTCGAGCAGGGCGACGATGCGCCCGGCGTACTGGGTGCGGATCCAGTCCAGTTTGAAGCGGTTCGGGGCGAACACCGTCACCTTGGTGAAATCCTCGTTGACGCTGGCCGTCAAGGGCTTGATCCAGGTGTTGTACTGCTGCTCGGGCAAGTCCTGGCTGAGCTGCTCGACGCAGGCCAGCCACAGTCCCTGGCCTGCGTTGTGGAGGGAGTCCTCGGTCATGGGGATGCGCAAATGGTGTGGATAGGAATGGGCGGTAGAGGCGGCCGATTGTAGCTTTTCAAATGGTTATCCACATGCCGCCAGGCCCGTTGATGGACAAAGACCAGGGGCGCTATTGTGGACGAAATTTGCAGGGGCATTGCAAGCTCCTCTCAAGACTGTGATAATTACGGGTTTCCCTGAACGTTCAGGGCAATAGACCTTGCGCGTCGCAAACCAGAATCTCGGATCAGGATCGGGTTGCGAATGCGGCCAAATCACTGAACCTCCTCAAGGAACACCACCATGAAACGTACCTACCAACCTTCCAAAATCCGCCGCGCCCGCACCCACGGTTTCCTGGTGCGTATGAAAACCAAGGGCGGCCGCGCCGTCATCAACGCTCGCCGCGCCAAGGGCCGCAAGCGCCTGGCCGTCTAAGACTGCCGACGCGTTGCGTTTGGCAGGCTGCTGGCAATGCCTTTCCTGCTTGCCATGGGGCAGGCAATGATGCAAAGGCTGAAAACCCGGGCGCAGTTCCAGGCGGTCATGGCCGCCGGGGTGTGTGCCCGCACGCCGCACTTCGTGTTGCACCGCCTGGTGCTTCCGGCAGCGGCACCGGCCTGCGCTTCCCCGACAGGGCCCGGCTCCTTGCCTGCTGTGCAAGGGCCGCAGGCCCTGTTTGCCGTTCCCGGCGCCCGGGGTGCAGTCCAGCCGTGGCTGGGGCCGCTGGTGCCTAAGCGCTGGGCCAAACGCTCCGTCACCCGCCACCTGCTGCGCCGCCAGATTTACGCGGTGGGCAACGATTTTGCGGCCCGGCTGCCCCGGGACGGCGCCTACGTCGTGCGCCTGCGCTCGGCGTTCGACCCCCGGCACTTCATCAGCGCCAGCTCCGAGCCGCTGCGCCAGGCCGTCCGTGGCGAGCTGCAACAGCTCTTTGCCCATGCCGTGCGCAAGCTGGCCCCGCCCAGCGCAACAGCAGAAGGCAGCGGCGCATGATGCAGAAACTGCTCATCCTCCTGGTCAAGGGCTACCGGCTGCTGCTCAGTCCCTGGCTGGGTTCGTCCTGCCGGTTCGAGCCGACCTGTTCGGCCTACAGTCTGCAGGCGCTGCAGCAGCATGGCGCTGCCGCTGGCAGCTATATGACCGTGCATCGCCTGCTGCGCTGCCATCCCTGGTGTGCCGGCGGCCATGACCCCGTGCCCGACCAGCCGCCCCGGTGGTTTACCGGTCTGGTGACGCCCACCGACCCTTCTGCTCCTTCTTCCTCTACCAAGAAGTCCTCATGACCGATATTCGCCGCACCGTTCTGTGGGTGGTGTTTGCCTTCTCCCTCATCATGCTTTGGGATAAATGGCAAATCCACAATGGCAAGTCTGCCACTTTCTTCCCGGCTGCCCCGGTAGCCACTGCACCGGCGGCGGACCAGCCCGCTGCGGCTGCCGTTCCCGCCGCCGCTGCGACGGCTGATGCAGGCACGATGCCCGGCGATGCGCCCGCACCCGCCAGCGTCGGGGAAGAGGTGGTCATCACCACCGACGTGCTGCGCGTGACGCTGAACACCGAGGGCGGCACCGTGGTGCGCACCGAACTGCTGAAGTACAAGGGCGATGTCGACCGCAGCCAGCCCGTGGTGCTGCTCGACGACTCGCCCACGCACAGCTACTTGGCGCAAACCGGCCTGATCGGCGGCAGCTACCCCACGCACAAGACCGTGATGCAGTTGCAGCCCGGCGAACGCACGCTGCAGGACGGTCAGGACAGCCTGACCGTGCGCCTGGAGTCGCCCGCAATGGACGGCGTGCAACTGGTCAAGACCCTGACCTTCAAGCGCGGCGCCTATGACGTGGCCGTGCAGCACCAGGTGATGAACACCGGCGGCCAGAGCATCAACCCCCAGCTTTATCTGCAACTGCTGCGCGACAACCGCCCCATCGACGGGGGCAATGCCTTCTATTCGACTTTCACCGGTCCGGCCTTCTATAGCGAAGCCAGCAAGTACCAGAAGGTGGAGTTCAAAGACCTGGACAAGGGCAAGGCCGACTTCGAGAAGAAAGCCGACAACGGCTATGTCGCCATGGTGCAGCACTACTTTGCCAGCGCCTGGCTGCTGGGCCAGGGCATCGAGCGCGAGAACTTCGCCCGCAAGGTGGACAACACCTTCTACACCGCCGGCATGATCACCACGCTCGGCCAGATCGCCCCGGGCCAGAGCAAGACCCTGGACGCCCGCTTCTTCGCCGGGCCGCAACTGGAAAAAACGCTGGAATCCCTGACCCCCGGCCTGGAGCTGGTCAAGGACTACGGCATGTTCACCATCCTGTCCAAGCCCCTGTACTGGCTGCTGGACAAGATCCATAGCGTGCTGGGCAACTGGGGCTGGTCGATCGTCGGCCTGGTGCTGCTGCTGAAAATCGCCTTCTACTGGCTCAACGCCAAGGCCTACGCCAGCATGGCCAAGATGAAGGCGCTGAACCCCCGCATCCAGGAGCTGCGCGAGCGCCTGAAGGACAAGCCCCAGCAGATGCAGCAGGAGATGATGCGCATCTACCGCGAGGAAAAGGTCAACCCCCTGGGCGGCTGCCTGCCGATCATGGTGCAGATTCCGGTGTTCATCGCGCTGTACTGGGTGCTGCTGTCCAGCGTGGAAATCCGCCAGGCGCCGTGGATGCTGTGGATTACCGACCTGTCGGCCAAAGACCCGCTGTTCATCCTGCCCGTCCTGATGACCCTGTCGTCGCTGCTGCAAACGGCGCTGAACCCCGTTCCGCCCGATCCCATGCAGGCCAAGATGATGTGGATCATGCCGCTGATGTTCAGCTTCATGTTCTTCATGTTCCCGGCCGGTCTGGTGTTGTACTGGCTGACCAACAACATCCTGTCGATTGCCCAGCAGTGGGTCATCAACGTGCGCATGGGCGTGCCGCCGCAGTTCAACCATCCGTTCAAGAAGCAACCGGCACCCGAGAAGAAATAATCTTTGCTTTTACCTGATGCAATGGCCGCTGATGCGGCCATTGTTTTTTGGAGCGGCGCGTGCCGTTCTGTACCGGCCCCCGTTTTAAGAACCTGTTCACGATCTCCACGCGGGCGTGCAGTCGTGGCCTCGGGCGCTCTGCGTCGTTGCAAATCCTCGCCATAGCACCGCTATGGCTGCGGTTTGCGCCTAGCAGTCCATCCCGATCCACATCCCGCACGCCTTCGCGCTGAGATCGTGAACAGGTTCTAAGGGAAAAAATTCCATAAAAGATAGCTGTTTCCGCTTGTATATATTGATATTCATATTGTTTTAATCATGGATATGGCTTTTATACAGCGGAAACAGCTATTATTTTTTACCAGGCCAAAGCACAGAAGCAATCGCCAGTGCCATCAGCACCACGGCGCTGTAGTCCTGCCAGCGCAGTTGCTCCCCCAGCCACAAGGCCCCGGTGAACACGCCCAGCACGGGGATGAACATCACGCTCAGGGTGGAAGCCAGGGGCGGCAGGCTGCGTGCCAGGAAGAACCACACGCTCTGGGCAAAGCCGAACACCAGCACGCCGTTGAATGCCAGGGTGGCCAGGGCGATGCGGTCGGGGGCGTGCCAGCGGGCGTGTTCAAACACCACGGCCAGCAGCGTCAGGGCCAGGGCGGCGAATACCATCATCCACAGCGACAGGGTCAGCAGTGGCACCGCCACCTGGGCGCGGCGAAGTTGCTGCGTGCCCAGCGCCCAGCTGATGGCGGCCAGCAGCATCAGCACCACGCCGGCGGGTTTGCCGCCCAGGGCGGCCGTCTCGTGCCACAGCAGCAGCAACACGCCGGCACTGGCCGCCAGCACCCCCAGCCAGCCGCGCCAGGGCAGGCTGTCGCGGTACAGCCAGGCGCCGAGCAGGGCCGAGAAAATCGGCATGGTGTAGCCAAGAATGGCCGCCCGCCCGCTGGAGAGCTGGGGAATGCCCAGCACAATCAACATGTTCCACAACACCATGTTGAACAGACTGAGCCGCGCCGTAGCACCCCAGCTGCTGCGCGGCAGGTGCCAGCTACCGCCTTGCAGGCGCACCAGCAGCGCCAGAATGGGCACCCCCATCCAGAGCGAGACGGCACGAAACGTCAGCGGCGGGAAATGCTGCAGGCCCAGCTTCATCACAGGCCAGTTCACCCCCCAGATCAGGGTCAGCAGCAAAAGAAAACCAAGTTGTCGTGCGGTAAAGGCGGGCATAGCCGGCCACTATACCCACCGGTAAAATCGGCACTTATGACCTTTTTAGACATGCTGCGTGACGCCACGGCGCGTAATCATTCCCTGCTGTGCGTGGGCCTCGACCCCGATCCGGCCAAATTCCCCACCCACTGGCGCGGCGATGCCGGCAAGATTTTTGATTTTTGCGCTGCCATTGTCGATGCCACCGCCGATCTGGTCTGCGCCTTCAAGCCGCAGATCGCCTACTTTGCCGCCCACGGCGCCGAAGGGCAGCTGGAAAAGCTCATGGGCCACATCCGCGCCGTCGCCCCGCATGTGCCGGTGATTCTGGACAGCAAGCGCGGCGATATCGGCTCCACCGCCGAGCAGTACGCCAAGGAGGCCTTCGAGCGCTACGGCGCCGATGCCGTCACGCTTTCGCCCTTCATGGGCTTCGATTCGGTCACGCCCTACCTGCAGTACGAGGGCAAGGGCGCCTTCCTGCTGTGCCGCACCTCCAATCCCGGCGGCGACGACCTGCAGGCGCAAACCCTGGCGGACGTGCCCGGCCAGCCGACGGTGTTCGAGCACGTCGCCCGCTTGGCCCAGGGGCCGTGGAACCTGAACGGCCAGCTCGGCCTGGTCGTCGGTGCCACGCGCCCGCAGGAGATCGAGCGCGTGCGGGCCGTGGCGCCCACGCTGCCGCTGCTCATCCCCGGCGTCGGGGCACAGGGGGGCGATGCCGTAGCCACCGTGCGGGCCGCGCAGGGCGGGCCGATGGTCATCAACTCCTCGCGGGCCATCCTCTACGCCAGCGCCGAAGCCGATTTTGCCCAGGCCGCCCGCGCCGCCGCCATGGCCACGCGCACCCAGCTCAATGCCGCCAGCCTGCCCGCATAGCAGGGTTTTTCCTAGGCCAAAAAGTCCATGTTGCTGCGCAAGCTGCATGGACTTTTTTATCGACCTTGGGTAAGAATAGCACTATCGTTCGTTTTTTTATCGTCGGCTTCAGGGTTCGCGCTGCAACCCCGTCTGGCAGACACATGAAAGAGAGTTTTCAATGCAAGAGCGTCCCTGGCTGGCCCACTACCCCGAAGGCATTCCTGCCGAGATCGACCCCGGCCGCTACCCTTCCCTGGTCGCGCTGATGGAGCAGGCCTTTGCCAACTACGCCAAGCGGGTGGCCTACAGCTTCATGGGCAAGGACATGCACTTTGCCGAAGTCGATCGCCTGAGCCAGGCCTTTGCCGCCTACCTGCAATCGTGCGGTCTGGAAAAGGGCGACCGCGTGGCGCTGATGATGCCCAACATTCCCCAGTACCCCGTTGCCGTGGCTGCCGTGCTGCGGGCCGGGTTCGTCATCGTCAACGTCAATCCGCTCTACACCGCGCGGGAGCTGGAACACCAGCTCAAGGACTCGGGCGCCAAGGCCATCGTCATCATCGAGAACTTCGCCAGCACCCTGCAGCAATGTATTGCCGACACGCCGGTAAAACACGTCGTGCTGTGCAGCATGGGCGACACCCTGGGCTGGTTCAAGGGGCTGCTGGTCAACCACGTCGTGCGCAACGTGAAGAAACTGGTGCCGCCGTTCTCGCTGCCCCAGGCCGTGCCGTTCAAGGACGCCATTGCCAAGGGCGAAAGCGCCAAGTTCACCCGCCCGGAAATCGGCCCCGACGATATCGCCGTGCTGCAATACACGGGCGGCACCACCGGCGTCTCCAAGGGCGCGGTGCTGCTGCAACGCAACGTGATTGCCAACGTGCTGCAGGCCGAGGCCTGGTACGGCCCCATGCTCAAGGGCCTGCTGGCCAGTGGCGAGCAAATCACCAGCGTCTGCGCCCTGCCGCTGTACCACATCTTCGCGTTCACGGTGAACATGATGCTGTCCATGCACATTGGCGGCAAAAACATCCTGATTCCCAATCCGCGCGACCTGAAAGCCACGCTCAAGGAACTGTCCAAACAGCGTTTCCACACCTTCCCGGCGGTGAACACCCTGTTCAACGGTCTGGCCCACCACCCGGACTTCGGCACGGTCGACTGGAGCCACCTGAAGGTATCGGTCGGCGGCGGCATGGCCGTGCAAAGCGCGGTGGCCAAGCTGTGGCTGGAGAAAACCGGCTGCCCGATCTGCGAAGGCTACGGCCTGTCGGAAACCAGCCCCATCGTTTCGTGCAACCCGGTGGCGGCCAAGGCCTTTACCGGCACCATCGGCCTGCCCGTGCCCAGCACCGACGTCATCCTGGTCGATGACGACGGCTTCGCGGTTCATGGCCAGTCCGGCGAAATCGCCGTCAAAGGCCCGCAGGTCATGGCCGGCTACTGGCAGCGCCCGGACGAAACCGCCCGTGTCATGACGCCCGACGGGTACTTCCGCACCGGCGACATCGGCACCATGGACGAGCGCGGCTACATCACCATCATCGACCGCAAGAAGGACATGGTGCTGGTCAGCGGCTTCAACGTCTACCCCAACGAGGTCGAGGACGTGATCGCCCAGATGCCCGGCGTGCTCGAATGCGCCGTGGTCGGCGTGCCGGACGAAAAAACCGGCGAAGCCGTGAAACTGGTCGTCGTGGTGAACAACCCGCAGATCACCGAACAGGCCATCCGCGACTTCTGCAAGGGCAAGCTGACCAACTACAAGCACCCCAAGGTCGTCGAATTCCGCCAGGAGCTGCCCAAGACCCCCGTCGGCAAGGTGCTGCGCCGTGAACTGCGCCAAAGCCAGCAGGCATAACGCTCGCCACCCGCCAGCGATCAGGGACAATCCGCGCCGGGCCTCTCGTTGGGAGGCCCGGTTTTTTTGTTGCCATTTTTCAGGACATTCCCCCATGCCGCTTGCCATCGTCAGTGCCCTGCCCGAAGAACAACACGGCCTGCAAGCCCTGCTGCACGACGCCCGCACCGAACGCCACGCCGGGCGCGACTTCACGCGCGGGCAGCTGCACGGGCAGGACGTGGTGCTGGCGCTGAGCGGCATCGGCAAAGTCGCGGCGGCCACCACCACCGCCGTGCTGATCGAGCGCTTTGCCATCCAGCGCCTGCTGTTTACCGGCGTGGCCGGCGGCCTGGCCCCGCAGGTGCGCGTGGGCGACGTGGTCGTGGCCCGGCAATTCGTGCAGCACGACATGGACGTGCGCCCCATCGTGCCGCGCTGGCAGGTGCCCGGCTACGCCCAGCCCTGCTTTGCCTGCGATACGGCATTGACCGGCGCCTTGCAGCAGGCCGCGCAGCAGTGCGTGCAGGCCGCCCAGGGCTGGCAGCTGGCGCTGCTGGGCGGACACGCGCCGCAGGTGCATAGCGGGCTGATCGCCAGCGGCGACCAGTTCATCGTGGCCGCCAGCACCTCGCAGCGCATTCACAGCGAGCTGCACGCGGCCGGCTACCCCGCGCTGGCGGTGGAAATGGAAGGGGCGGCCATCGCCCAGACCTGTGCCGACTACGGCCTGCCGTTTGCCGCCGTGCGCACCATCTCCGACCGGGCGGACGACAACGCCCATGTGGACTTTCCCGCCTTCGTCCAAAGCATCGCCAGCCGCTATGCGCTGGAAATCGTCCAGGCGCTGGTGCGGGATGGGATATGAAAATAAAAGCTGCTTCCGCAGATAAACAAAGGGTTTCAAGTATAAAAATACCTGAAACCCTTTTATAGAGAGCGTAAACAGCTATAAAACCGGTTATTTCAGCCAGCCGCGCTTGCGGAAATAGATCATCGGCCCGACGGCGCTGGCGATCATCAGCAGGATGACGTAGATGTAGCCGTACTCCCATTGCAGCTCCGGCATGACACGGAAGTTCATGCCGTAAACGCTGGCGATCAGCGTGGGCGGCAGCAGCGCGACGCTGGCCACCGAGAAGATCTTGATGATCTTGTTCTGGTTGATGTTCAAAAAGCCGACCAGCGCGTCCATCAGGAAGTTGATCTTGTCGAACAGGAACTGCGTGTGGCTGTCCAGCGATTCGATGTCACGCAGGATCTGGCGGGCGTCCTCGAACTGCTCGGCGTCCAGCATCTTGCTGCGCATCATGAAGCTGACCGCGCGGCGCGTGTCCAGCATGTTGCGGCGCACGCGCCCGTTCAGGTTTTCCTGCCAGGCGATGTCGGCCAGCACCTGCTGGGCGTAGGTGTCGGTCACGCTGCCTTCCAGCACCTGGGCGCTGACTTTTTTCAGGTCGTCGTAAATGCCTTCGAGCGCATCGGCGGAATACTCCACGTCGGCATCGAACAGGGACAGCAGCACGTCCTTGGCCTCGTCGATCAGGCCGGGCACGCGCCGCGCCCGCATCCGCAGCAGGCGGAACACGGGGATGTCTTCTTCACGAATGGAAAACAGCACGCCGCAGCTTTTGAGTTCGGTATTGCGCTGGTTCAGGATGAAGGCCACGCGCACGCTGCGGCTTTCTTCCTCGCCGTCGATCAGGAAGTCGCTGCGGATGTGCAGCTCGCCGTTGTCTTCTTCGTAGAAGCGGGCCGATTCCTCGATGTCCTCGCCTGTAGCGTCTTCAGGAATCGACAGGCCGTAGTGCTGCTTGACCCAGCGTTTTTCCTCGCGCGTGGGCGACTCCATGTCCACCCAGATGGGCAACAGCTGCTCCAGATCGGATAGCTGGTTGATTTCTGCTTGAACCAGCCGCCCATTGGACAGCGTAAAGACGTTGAGCATGGCTCACTCCTCGATGCGGTGCCGACAAAGGCAAAAGGGGGGAAGAAAAAAGAAACGCTTCCAAGACCCCTTGCGGCAACGCATTCAGAGCCTAGGAAGCTACCAACTGGGGTAGGGTTCCACGATCCAAATCTCCAAACTCTGGAAAACCCGCCATTATGCCTGCCCCGGTACAGAACGCAGTGCCTGCGCCAAAAAGTCGATCACCACGCGCTGGCGCTGCGTGAGCAGGCGGTTGCCGGGCAGGATGGCGTAGATGCCGAACGGCGGCGGCGCAAAGGCGTGCAGGACGGACACCAGCGCCCCGCTGTCCAGCGCCTCCTGCACGATGAAGTCGGGCTGCACCGTAATGCCCAGCCCCTGCTGCGCGGCCAGCGCCAGGGCGTCGCCATTGTTGGCCTGCAGCACGTAGTTGGGCGCAAACGATTGCAGCTGCCCCTCGACCATGAAGTGCCAGGGCCGGTTGTTTGCCCGCCCGGTGTAGCCCAGGCAGCGATGCTCCAGCAAATCGCCGGGGTGCTGCGGCGTGCCGTGCTGCGCCAGATAGGCCGGCGCGGCCACGGTGAACAACTGCCCCTGGCCCAGCTTGCGGGCGACGACGCCGGGGGCCAGCTCGGTGCTGACGCGGATGGCGATGTCCATGGCCTCGTCGATCAGATCGCTGGTGCGGTCGTTGAAATCCAGCGTCAGGGCGATGTGCGGGTAGGTCTGGCCGAACTGCGCCAGCAGCGGGGCGATGCGGCGGATGCCGAAGCTCACCGGCAGCCCCATGTGGATATGCCCGCGCGGGGTCTGGCCCGAGGCCATGACCTCCGACTCGGCATCCTCCAGCGCCTGCAGGATGCTGCGGCAGCGCTCCAGGTAGGCCAGCCCGGCGCTGGTCAGGGTCAGCTTGCGCGTGGTGCGGGTGATGAGCTTGACGCCCAGGTGTTCCTCCAGCGCCGCAATGCGCCGCGTCACGACCGAACGGGCCACCCCCAATTGATCGGCAGCAGCAGCAAAACTGCCCAAGTCCGCCACCCTGACGAAGTGCTGCATGGCATCCAAACGGCTCATTGTTGCAACCTTTGCAATAAAGTTTTGGCAATTGTCCCCTATCGCTTCACGGGTAAATACCCTAAAGTCCCAGGCGTTCCTGATTATTTTTTGATCTATGTCTATGCCTTCAGCACCATCCCGCTCCCATTACAGCGCCCCGGCCAAATTTTTGCACTGGTTGATGGCGCTGATGCTTTTCGGCCTGCTGGGCCTGGGCTTTTACATGCAGGGGCTGTCCCTGTCGCCGCAAAAGCTGCAACTGTATTCGTGGCACAAATGGGCGGGCGTCACCGTGTTTCTGCTGGCCGTCGTGCGCCTGGCCTGGCGGGCAGGCCATACCCCCCCGGCGCTGCCTGCCCACATGAATACGCTGGAGCGCCTGGGCGCCAGGCTGGGCCACTTTGCCCTGTATGTGCTGATGTTCGCCATTCCGCTGTCGGGCTGGCTGATGAGTTCGGCCAAGGGCATCCAGACCGTATGGTTCGGCGTGCTGCCGCTGCCCGACCTGCTGGAAAAAAACAAGGAAATCGGCAACGCCCTGCAAACTTTGCACGCCGTTTTGAATCTGACGCTGATTGCGGTGCTGCTGGCGCACGTGGCCGGGGCACTCAAGCACCACTGGTTCGACAAGGACGACGTGCTGACCCGGATGCTGCCGCGCCGCGCCTGACGCTACCGAATCAAACACCACGCCGGGGCCTGCGCCCCGCGTTTCCTGAAAGGATTTTTTCATGCAAAAACTTGCCCTCGCCCTGACTGCCGGCCTGCTGCTGGCCCACACCGTACAGACGGCCCAGGCGGCGGAATACACCCAGGTGCAGCCCCAGGCCAGCAAGATCACCTTCGACTACCAGCAAATGGGCGTCGGAATGCAGGGCGTGTTCAAGACGTTCAACGGCCAGTTGCGCTTCGACCCGGCGCACGCCGACAAGGCCCAGGCCAGCCTGGAAGTGGACCTGGCCAGCGTGGATGTCGATAGCGACGAGGCCAACGACGAACTGGCCACGAAAACCTGGTTCAACACCAAAGCCTTCCCCAAGGCCCGGTTCGAATCCACCAGCGTCAAGGCACTGCCCGCTGCCGGCCAGTACGAAGTGGCCGGCAAGCTGACCATCAAGGGCCAGACGCAGAACGTCGTGGTGCCCGCCCGCTTCAGCGAACAGGGTGGTCAGGGCGTGTTCGAAGGCAAGCTGACCATCCAGCGCGGCGCCTTTTCCATCGGCGAAGGCGCGTGGAAGGCCTTCGACATCGTTGCCAACGACGTGGTGGTGAACTTCAAGATCACCGCCAAGTGAACCCCGGCGTTCTTTTTCGGTCTCCCTTATCCCCTCTCTTTTGTTTGACCCCCTTGAAAGGAAAACCATGCTCCGTATGACCCAACTGACCGCTGCCCTGGCCATTGCCGGCGCTTTTGCCACCTCGGCCATCGCTGCGCCGGTTACTTACGCCATCGACAGCTCGCACTCCTACCCCAACTTCTCGTACCAGCACCACGGTCTGTCGACCCAACTGTCCAAATTCAACAAGACCACCGGCACCGTGGTGCTGGACAAGGCCGCCAAGACCGCTTCGGTGGACGTGGTGATCGACGCCACCTCGATCGACACCGGCTTTGACGTGTTCAACGGCCACCTCCAGGACGAAGACTTCTTCAACACCGCCAAGTACCCCACCGCCACCTTCAAGTCCACCAAGGTGACTTTCGACGGCGACCTGCCTGCCACCATCGACGGCGACCTGACGATCAAGGGCATCACCAAGCCCGTGACCCTGAAAGTGACCCACTTCGTCAGCAAGCCCCACCCGATGATGAAGAAGGAAGCCATCGGCGCCAACGCCAGCACCGTGATCAAGCGCTCGGACTTCAACCTGGGCAAGTACGTGCCCAACGTGGGCGATGAAGTGACGATCACCGTCGCCCTGGAAGCCGTGGCCAAGTAAACCGGGCAGCCTTCCTAAAAAAGGAGCTGCTACTGCTGGTATGGAAATGATTTCAAAGGTTTTTAACCCTGAAATCCTTGTCTGATCAGCGGTAGCAGCTCCTTTTTTATGCCCGCCGCGCCGTCAGCAGGCCCAACCCGGCCAGACCCAGCAACGATCCGCAGGCGCGGTTGAAGACCTGGCGGCGCCGGGGCGCAGCAAACCAGCGGCCCAGGTGGCTGCCGATGTAGGCGTAAGCCGCAATGGCCACCCATTCCAGCACCAGAAACAATCCGCCCAACACGGCGAACTGCGGTGCAGCGGGCTGGCCGACTTCAATGAACTGGGGCAGAAAGGCGGTGAAGATCAAAATCGCCTTGGGATT
This sequence comes from Comamonas nitrativorans, assembly GCF_042654765.1. Taxonomy (NCBI): domain Bacteria; kingdom Pseudomonadati; phylum Pseudomonadota; class Betaproteobacteria; order Burkholderiales; family Comamonadaceae; genus Comamonas; species Comamonas nitrativorans. Next base: position 173,405 of record NZ_JBHSEW010000003.1, read on the forward strand.
GCCCACCGCCACCCAGAACTCCTGTTTGGCCAGCGCCGGCAGGGAACGGCCCGCCCCCGTCGGGGCCGTGCCGGGGGCGGATTCCACCGGCGCCCGCCAGAGCTGAATGGCCAGATAAAAAAGATACAGCGCCCCGGCGATCTTGACCGCCAGGAAAAACACTTCCGAGGTCTGCAACACCACCGCCAGCCCGGCAGCCGCAATGGCGATCATTCCCGCAAAAGCCAGCAAGCGGCCCACGCCCGCCCAGCACGCCGTGGCAAATCCATAGCGCGTGCTGTTGGTGATGGAAAGCAGGTTGTTCGCCCCGGGCGCCATGTTCAGCGCAAAGCAGGCGGGGAGAAACAAGAGGAGATGTTCAAGATTCATGCCGGTTCTCCCTCCCGCCCAGCCGGGCGGCAAAGCGCAGATCGTCCCACGTCTCGCCCTTGTAGCGCCGGGGCTGGGCGGTGCGCAGCAGGAAGCTGGGGTCGTAGCTGACCGCCGCCGCAATGCCGTGCAGCACATGGCGCTGCTGGCGCAACTGCCCGACGGGTTCGCTGCGCTCCAGCACGGTTTGCGCCACTTTCTGGCCCAGCAGCAGCGCCCGCGCGGGCTGCACCTGGGCGATGGTGCGGGCCAGACACGGCTGTAGCGGCTGCCAGTCCACCGGGGCCAGGCTGCCGGCCATGCCCGCCGCAATCGGCAGGGCGCTGCTGCCGGGGCGTTGCAGGACGGCCAGCCAGACCTGCGGATGGGTGTCCAGGCCCAGGGCCTGGAGCATTTTGCCCAGCAGTTGCCCCACGGCGCCCGCCAGCGGGGTGGTGGGATTGACGCTTTCCAGCAGGATGAGCCACGGCCCGCCCGTGCCCTCTCCCGTCGCCTGCGGGTACAGATGCACCGCCGGGGCCAGTTGCCATGTCGTTGCCGCTGCGGCCACTGCCGCCGTTTCTGCGGGTGCAGGCGGGGGCGTGGTCTGGGCAGCGGCGGCAGGCCGCCGGGGGGACGGGCGCACGGGGGCTGCCGGGGCGGTTGTTGCCGTTCCGGCCGCTGGCGCACCGGCAGCAGGTGAATCGGCAACGGGTGCGGCCTCTGCCCGGGCCGGTGTCGGCACCATAGCGGTGGCCGTCCGGCCAGGGTTGGCAGCGGCCACCGGGGCCGCAGCGGTCTCGGGCAGCCACAGCGTGATGCCCATGGCCTGCAGCATGGCCAGCCGGCGCGGATCGAGTTGCAGACTCATTGCAGACCTCCTTGCTGCGGGTGGCCCACATCCTTGCGCATGAGGATGGCCGCCTCGCGCACGCCGGGGGCCACGGGGTAATAGTCCCGGCGCTGCCCGACTTCGGCAAAGCCGCAATGCTGATACAGGCTGCGGGCGCGGTCATTGCTGCTGCGCACTTCCAGCCACAGCGATTGCGCGGCGATCTGCACCGCCCAGGCTTCCAGCGCCTGCAACAGCAGGCGGCCATGCCCCTGCCCCTGGTGCGCAGGGGCCACGCTGATGCACAGCAGATGCGCTTCATCCGCAGCCTGCATGGCCATGAAAAACCCCAGCAGCTCGCCCGTGCGCACCAGCACCTGGGCGTGGTAGCCGCTGGTCAGGCCGTCGGCAAACTGGCGCTGCGTCCAGGGGTGAGGCTGGGCGGCGGCATCGACGGCCGCAACGGAGGGCAGCCACTGCGGCGCCATGGGCAGCAGCTGTGCGGGGGCCTGGCACTCCATCATGGCTGCCCGGCGGGACGTGCCGCCAGCCGTTCGGCGGTGGTTTGCGCCACCTTGTCGCGGATATACAGGGGCAGGGCCTGCTCGGCAGGCACCAGGGCGCCCGCCGCGATCAGCGCCGGGGCCAGTTGCAGCAGGGCCAGGGCATCGGGCAGGGCGGCAAGGTGCGTGCCGGCCGGGGCCAGATCGGCATACACCGCCTGGGCATTGCCCACGACCACGGCACCGGGCGGAACGGCCACGGCGGCCGGGGCGCTCAAGGCGATTTCCGTGGCCTGCTCCCACTGCCCGGCCACGCGGCGGTAGTGGGCGTGGTAGACCTCGCCCATGCGGGCATCGAGTACGGCCAGCATGTCCGCAGCGCCGTGGCGGTCGTAAGCGTCCTGCGCCACGGCCAGCAGGCTGCACACCGGCAGCACCGGAACAGCGCCGCCAAAGGCCAGCCCCTGGGCCACGGCGCAGGCCGTGCGCAGGCCGGTGAAGGCGCCCGGCCCCCGTCCGAAAACAATCGCATCCAGGGCCGACACCGTCAACCCCAGGGCGGCCAGCCCTTCCAGAATCTTCGGGATCAGGGTGCCGGATGCCTGCGGCCCGCCACCGCCTTGCCACTGCCACAGGGCGTCCCCGCGCTGCACGGCGATGTCGGTATGGTCGGTACTGGTGTCAAAGGCAAGCAAATCCATAAGGGGGCGATTATCTGCTCTGAGAACGTGTTTACGATCTCCGCGCGGGTGTGCCGTCGCGGCCTCGGGCGCTCTGCGGCGTTGCAAATCCTCGCGATAGCTCCGGCTATCGCTGCGGTTTGCCCTTGCAGGGCGCGGGCCAGCCAGAGGCTGGCCCCGTTCACGCTGTCCAAAGCTGCGCAGGCAGCTTTGGAGCCGCAGCGTTCACCCTAGCAGCCCATCCCGATCCGCTTCCCGCACCCCTTCGCGCCGAGAGCGTAAACACGTTCTGAGGCTGTTCTGCACGCAGCAAATGGCAAGCTGGCGGACTTTGTAAGTTCTAAACTTGTCGCCATGCTGAAAAAATTTTTCCACTCCTGCACCCTGTCCCTGGGCCTTGCCCTGGCGGCGCCCGCTGCCTGGGCACAGACGCAGCCTGCCCCGCTGCCCGCACCGGTTCAGGCGGCCTTGAGCCGCGCCCAGATTCCTGCCGAGGCGGTGTCCATCTTTGTCGCCCCGGTCACTCCGGGGCAGGCGCCGCGCCTGGCATGGCAAAGCGGCACGCCGCGCAACCCGGCCTCGGTGATGAAGCTGGTCACCACCTACGCGGCGCTCGACCAGCTTGGGCCGGCCTACGTCTGGCGCACGCCGTTGTACCTGGACGGCGTGATCGACGACGGTGCCTTCCGGGGCACGGTGTACCTGCAAGGCTCGGGCGACCCCAAGCTGGTGTCCGAACGCCTGTGGCTGCTGCTGGGGCGCTTGTACGGCCTGGGCGTGCGTGTCATCGTCGGCGACATCGTGCTGGACCGCAGCGCCTTCATCCTGCCGCCGCACGACCCCGGCGCCTTCGATGACGAACCTTACCGCCCGTACAACGTCGGGCCAGATGCCCTGCTCATCAACTACAACAGCCAGGTGCTGAGCTTCATCCCCGACCCCGGCGCAGGCGTGGCCCGCATCCATTACGAGCTGCCGCTGGCTGGAGTGCAACTACCCGCCAGCGTGCCCCTGGCCCCCGCAGGCAGCGCCTGCGGCGACTGGCGCAGCCAATTGCAGGCCGACTGGAGCGCTCCCCGGCAGGTGCAGCTGGGCGGCGCCTACCCGGCCCAGTGCGGCGACAAGAACTGGCCCGTGGCCCTGCCCGAACCCGAGCGCTTTGCCGCCAAGGCCGTCGAAGGCATGTGGCGGGCGCTGGGCGGCCAGCTCACCGGCGCGGTGCGCGACGGCAAAGTCCCCCCCGGTCTGAAGCCCGCCTGGGAGAACCAGTCGCCCGCCCTGGCCGAAGTGGTGCGCGACATCAACAAATACAGCAACAACGTCATGACCCAGCAGCTGTTGCTGACCCTGGGCAAGGAGCGCATGGGCGAAGGCAGCTTCGACGCGGCCCGCTTCGCCCTCGCCCAGTGGTGGCAGCAGCGCTGGCCGCACGACCCGGTGCCCGCCGTGGACAACGGCGCCGGCCTGAGCCGCGCCGCCCAGATCACGGCGCAAAGCCTGGGGCACATGCTGCAAACGGCCTGGGCCTCGCCGGTGATGGCGGAGTTCATGGCCTCGCTGCCCATCGCCGGCACCGACGGCACGCTGCGCCGCAGCCAGGCCAACGCCAGCGCCCACCTGAAAACCGGTTCGCTGCGCGATACCAATGCCCTGGCCGGATTCGTCGATGGCGCCAGCGGCCAGCGCTACGTGCTGGTCGCCCTGATCAACCACGCCAACGCCGGTGCGGCCCGCCCGGCGCTGGATGCGCTGGTCGACTGGGTGGCGGCGGATAAACGGTAGGTTGCTTATCTACGCCTGATGACGAAGAAAGACCAGAGGTGAGCCGGCAGCAGCCATAAGGAGGCAATAAAGGAGTAAAATCACGAACGATAATTGTTTTCATTATCAAAAACTGGTGATAATTCATATTTTTTGATATTGAACGATTCCGTTATGGACACTCCGACACTCCGACACTCCGACACTCCGACACTCCGACATTCAGCAGCGGCAGTCCTGGTCTTGACGGCACTGGCCAATGCCGTAACGGCACACGCCCAACAAACTGAATCGTCCCCCGAAGTAACAGAGCGCCAGATGCCCGAGGTACAGGTGCAAGCCACCAGCCTGGAAAGCCGCACCTACACCCGCGAAGAAATGGATGCCACGCCCAAGGGCAATCGCGACATCACCTCCCTGATCGCCGAGCACCCCGCCGTGCGGCTGAACCCGACCACGGATGGATCGGGCAACCGGGGCAGCCTGGCCCCAGAGCAGTTCTCCATCCACGGCGAAAGCCCGTTCCAGAACCAGTTCATGATTGACGGCATCAGCGCCACCAACGTCATCGCCCCGCACAACAACAACCTGAACCTGCAGATCGGCAACGTGCCCGGCTTCTCGCAGGCCTATAACCTGGATACCGACCTGCTTGACCGGGTCGAAGTGCATGACAACCGGGTACCCGTGGAGTTCGGCCACTTCACTGGCGGGGTGGTGGATGCCCGGATCAAGACCCCTGTGGGCGACAACCGCTTTACGGTCAAGCGCAGCTTCAACAGCTCCAACCTGACGCAGCAGGAAATGCCGGAGGGCATGGACGCCAAATGGACGAATGGCGAACCGGGCTTTTCCAGCATCTGGAAAAAGCATTTCACCAGCGTGAGCGGCGACGTGGGCATTACGCAGGACACGGCAGCGCTGCTGTCGTTCTCGCGCCGGGAGTCGGACATTTCCCGGCTGGCCCGGGTGCTGAACCGGTCCAGCGGCGGCCTGCCCAATGGCAACAGCGTGCGGCTGATGACGGAAAAACAGGCCGATACCGTGGACAACCTGATGGCCAAGATCCACACCAACTGGGGCGGTGGCACCCGCACCAATCTGCTGTTCAAGTATGCTGACCGGCAGGAGGATCTGGTTCACAGCTCCTTCCCCGATACGGCCTGGACGAACCGCCAGAAAGCCACCGGCCTGGGGCTGGAGCTGGTGCAGACGCTGAACAGCGGCGAGCTGACCGCCAAGCTGGGCTGGGACCAGATGGACGCCTTGCGGGAATCTTCCGCCACCGAACTGGTAACCCAGCAGTTCTGGAGCGGCAGCGGGCTGGCCCAATACACCTGGGGCGGGTTCGGCACCGAAGCGCTGGAACAGCGCCAGTTGAGCGCCAAGCTGCGCATGGACTGGAACGCCTTCGATGCCTGGGGACTGCGCCATAAGGTGTACGCCGGACTGGATGTGCAGGATACCGATGCGACGTTTGACCGCAAGCAGGACGCGTACAGCTACCGTGCCGTGATGCAGGCCGACGGATCGCAAAAAATCTATAGCAAAACCTACAACATGAAAGGCACGGCCAACGCGGGCTACAACACCGTGGGCCTATACCTGAGCGACAGCATGCAGTGGCAGCGCTGGACGGCCACCCTGGGGATGCGCGTGGATCACGACAACCTGTTCAAGAACACCAACTTTGCGCCCCGCGCCCGGCTGGATTGGGACGTGCTGGGCAATGGCCGCACACAGGCGGGCATGGGTTTCGCCCGTTACTACGGCCTGGATCTGATGGGCTACGCGCTGGCGCGGGAAAAAAGCCGCCTGTCGCGCACCGTGGTGAATGCCCAGGGGGTGGAGGTGAACAACCCGGCAACGGTCGTGATGCACAACTTCGACGGGGTGAAGACCGAGTATTCCGACGAATGGGCATTCAGCATTGCACAGCAGTTGTCTTCATCGCTGGAGGGCAGCCTGTCCTACGTCCACCGCAGCAGCCGCGATGGCGTGACCAAGGAGGGCACGTCCGCCGCCGGCTACTTCTACACCAATGATGGCCGGGGCCGCAACGAAACCATCATGGTCAGCCTGCGCACGCTGCGCCACTACGAGTTCCTGGCTGGCCAATGGACAGGCCGCGCCGACTTCAGCTGGCAGGACAGCCAGCGCAACCGCGACACCACGCTGGGTTATGACACTGCCGAGGAAGCGCCCGACGACCTCGTCGAATACAACGGCCAGCAAATACAGCGCAAGCACATGCCCGCCAGCATCTTCAACCAGCCGCGCCGCCTGAGCCTGAGTTCCCTGACCCGTTGGCAGCAAGCCGGGCTGGATTGGGGCAACCGCCTGTCGTGGAGAAGCTCGCGCCCGGCCATCACCTATCTGGGAATGCGCAACGGCATGGAGCGCTATGTCTCGACCCGCCTGCCTTCGTACTGGACATGGGACACCACGTTGACCTGGCAGCCCAAACAGGTACGGGGGCTGACGCTGAACGTGGAGGTACTCAACCTGCTCAACCGTATGCCGACCATTGCCGTCGCCAATCCCTTGCTGGCCAACAACGTGCGCTACCAGACCGGGCGGGAAATCTGGCTGACGGCGGGTTACCAGTTCTGATGGGAGGGCGCATGACTCGTCCGAGCAAGCCCGCCCGGCACGCGCTGGTGGTCGGCTGGGTAGCCCTGGCGCTGGCCTGCGGCAGCGCGGCCCAGACCATCGAGGCCAATGCCACCTCCGAGCTGGCCGCCAGCGCTGCGCCCAATACGGCCCTGGCCCGGCTGGCTGCACCTGCGGACAACGGCGACGCCTTGTGCGGCCTGCCCGAAGGCTGGGACATGGCCTGCCTGCGGGCGCAGTACCAGGGCACACCGTCCCGCTGGCCCCGGCCCGCCGTGGATACGGGCAAGGCCTGGCAGGAATGGGGGCCGGTGCCGGACGTGCCCGCCCCGGCCAATGCGGGGGAGCAGGCCCGCCGCACGCTGGGGCAGGCGCTGTTCTTCGACCCCGGCCTGTCCAACAAGGGCCGCGTGGCCTGCGCCAGTTGCCACCAGGCCGACAAGTCGTTTGGCGACGGGCGGGCATTGAGCGTGGGCGAAGACCGGCTGATGGGCCGCCGCCGCGCCCAGCCGCTGTTTGCCGCGCCGTTTGCCGACCAGTTGTTCTGGGATGGCCGCGCCCCTTCGCTGCAGGCACAGGCCAAGGATTCCATCCGCAACCCGTTCGAGATGAACAACACCCTGGCCGCCGCCCTGGCCCATGCCCGCGCCCAGCCGCAGTACCGCGACTGGATGCAGGTGGCTTACGGGCACGCCGACATCAGCGAGGACGAGATGGTGGACGCCATCGCCAGCTTCGTGCGCACCATCCGCCCCCCGGTCACCCTGGCCGATGCCGCCATCGCGGGCAACACGGGGCAGCTCAACGACCAGCAGCTGCTGGGCATGCACCTGTTTCGCACCAAGGCCCGCTGCATGAACTGCCACAGCGGCCCTTTGTTGACGGACAACGCCTTCCATGACCTGGGGCTGTCGTTCTACAGCCGGCGCAACCAGGATCTGGGACGCTTCGAAGCAACGCGGGACAAGGCCGATCTGGGCAAGTTCCGCACCCCCAGCCTGCGCGGCGTCGCCCACGCCGGGCCGTGGATGCACAACGGGCTGTTTGCCAGCCTGCCAGGGCTGATCCGCCTGTACAACGCCGGGATGGGCACCGTGCCGGGCGACCCGGCGCAAGACCCGTATGTGCCCCCCAAGTCGCCGCACATTCGCGCCCTGGAGCTGGATGCTGCCGAGATAGATGCCTTGGTGGAGTGGCTGAAAATCCTCTGACCGGGGGGCGTGCAAGGCGGCGGCGCGGAGGGTTGTACCCAAGGGTTTTCCCGAAAACACCGGGCTGCTCTCTGCAAGAGCCTGCCATGCACAATCAAACGCTTCCCACCCACTGCCTTTGGAGGTACCCGTTATGCAGCGACGTCGTTTTGTTTCCCTGGCTTCCCAGGCGGTGATTGCGGGGGCCTGGCCGACATGGGCGTTGCAGGCATCGGCGCAGGAGGCCGCCGCACCCGGCGTGACCGAGCAGGTGCTGACCATTGCCAGCTCCCTGGCGCTGACCGGGACGCTGGCCGGGTTCGGGCAGGCGGTGCAGCAGGGTGCGGGCGCGGCGTTTGCCGAGGCCAATGCGGCGGGCGGCGTGCATGGCCGCCAGCTCAAGCTCGAACTGGTCGATGACGGCTATGTGCCGGAGCGCACCGCCGAGAACGTGAAAAAAATCTTTCAGGAGCGCAGCGCCCTGGCCCTGCTGTCCTGCGTCGGCACGGCCAACAACACCGCCATCACCCCGCTGGTGGAGGCGGCGGGCATCCCCCACGTCGCGCCGATCAGCGGCGCGGCCTCGCTGCGCAAGAGCGAGCGCTTTGTCTTTCACGTGCGGGCCGGTTATACCGAGGAGGTGCAGCAGCTGGTGCAGCGCCTGGTGGGCATGGGGCTGAAGGGCATCGCCCTGGTCTACCTGGACAACGGCTATGGCCGCGAGCAGCACGAAGTGGCCGTCAAGGCGCTGAAAGACAACGGCCTGGCGCCCGCTGCCGAGCTGGCCCTGAACGTGGCCGGGGACAACCTGGCGGCGGTGCTGGCCGGCTTGAAGAAAGCGCGGCCCTCGTCCGTGCTGCTGCTCACGGCGGGCACGCCGTCGCTGGACATGGTGCGCGGCATCAAGAAAGAGTTGCCCGGGGTGCTGATGGCAGGCCTGAGCGTGACCTTGCAAGGTCTGAAGCTGGACGCATCGACCAGCGGCATGGCCATCACCACCGTGGTGCCCGACCCGGACAAGGGCCGAAATGCCCTGGTGCGGGCCTACCAGGCGGCCATGCGGGCGACGGGCGTGCAGGAGTTTTCTCCGGCCACGCTGGAGGCGTACATCAACGCCCGCGTCCTCATCGAAGGGCTGCGCTCGGCGGGCAAGGACGTGACCCCGGCCCGCCTGCGTGCGGCCCTGGCCGGGCTGCGCAATCTGGATCTGGGCGGCTTCACCGTCAGCTTCCCCGGCCAGGCGCCGTTCGTCGGCTCGCGCTACATTGCGCTGGGCGTGCTGGGCAGCAACGGGCGCTTTGTGGGATAACCGGCCCACGGCAAGGACTACTTCAATTTAGATAGCTGCTACCGCTGATTTTTACTTGTTTTCAGGATATTTTTATTATGAAAACATTGTATGAACAGCGGAAGCAGCTATTTTTTTATTCAAGCCCTGGCATCTCTTCCCTGCCCCAAGGGCGGTGTGAACACATTATTTCGATGCCGTCAATTTGAAAGAAACAATCCTGTTTCAGAAAAACAATGCCACCGCATCCAAAAAAACAACCTGTTGATTTTCAACAATAAAAATATTGACATAAATCAATTTATAAAAAAGCGAAACATATTTAATACGCCCGCGGCGGCATGCCTTTTGGCGTGTCTTTTTTTCTCCCTAGAATCTCCCACCTTGCAGCCGTCAGGGCCGATGGCTGCGCTGGGACAGGGCTGGGAAAAGCCCCTTTTTTTGCGTCCGTAGGAATGAGGCGTAGCGGTATGCGTGTCAATCTCCCGATCTCGAACAACGAATACGACTTTCCAGCCGATGAGTTGCTGATGTCCACCACCAACATCCGGGGGGAGATGACGCACTGCAACGAAGCATTCGCCCGGGTCAGCGGCTACAGCACCGAGGAGCTGATGGGCCAGCCGCACAACATGATCCGCCACCCGGACATGCCGCCCGAGGCGTACAAGGACATGTGGGCCACCGTCGGCCGGGGCCGCAGCTGGTCGGGCATCGTCAAGAACCGGCGCAAGAACGGCGACTTCTACTGGGTACAGGCCCACGTCACGCCCATCCTCAAGCAGGGCAAGCCACAGGCCTATCTGTCGGTGCGCACCAAGCCCTCGCGCAAGCAGATTGCGCAGGCCGAGGCGCTGTACGCCCGCATTGCGCAGGAGCGCGAGCGCGGCCAGCCGCGCATCGTGCTGCACTCCGGCGGGGTGCGCCGCGCCGGCCTGCTCGACCAACTGGAAAAACGCCACCGCCTGGGGCCGACCATCCGCCTGGGCCTGATGCTGCTGCCGCTGATGCTGGTCTCCCTGCTGCCCGGCTGGCTGGGCTGGCACGACAGTACCGCCCTGGTGCTGCAAAGCCTGGCCTGGGTACTGGCGGCGGCGCTGCTGCTGGCACGTTTTCACTGGAAGATGACCCTGCCGCTGCGCAGCCTGCGCCGACTGTTGAGCAGCATGGCCAGCGGCGACCTGACGCACAACGAGCCGGCCCTGCCCATGACCCACCTGCTGGGCAAGGCCATGTCGCGCCTGCAACGGCTGCAACTGAACATCCGCGCCGTGGTCGGCGATGCCCGCGAGGAGATGGACAAGTTCGGCGCCATCTCCACCGAAATCGCGCAAAGCGCCATCCACCTGTCCAGCCGCGCCGAATCCCAGGCCAGCAGCCTGGAGGAATCCGCCGCCGCCATGGAGCAGATGGCCAGCACCGTGGCCAACGCCAACGAAGCCGCCCAGCAGGTGCTGCGCCAAAGCCAGCACAGCGCCGCCCTGGCCCACGAAGGCGGGCAGGCCGTGGCCAAGGTCACGCAGGTGATGCAGGGCATCGAGCAGTCCTCGCAGAAGATGGGGCAGATCATTGCCACCATCGAAGGCATTGCCTTCCAGACCAATATCCTGGCGTTGAATGCCGCCGTCGAGGCGGCCCGTGCCGGGGAGCAGGGGCGTGGCTTTGCCGTGGTGGCGGGCGAGGTGCGTTCGCTGGCCCAGCGCTCCACCGAAGCGGCCAAGGAGATTCAGGCGCTGATCGGCGCCTCCACCAGCAGCGTCGGGCAGGGCGCCCGGCTGATGCAGGAGGCCCGCCAGGGCATCGAAAAAGCCGTGGAATCGGTGGCCGACGTCAATGCGCTGATCGGCCAGATCGGCGTGGCTGCCGACGAACAGTCCAAGGGCATCGCCCAGCTCAACGTGGCGGTGAACCACCTGGACCGCGACACCCAGGAAAACGCCGCCCTGGCCGAGCAATCCGCCGCCTCGGCCCGCGCCATGAGCCAGAACGCCGGGCTGCTGGGGCGCACGCTGGCGGTGTTCCGGCTGGAGTAGTAGAACCTGTTCACGCTCTTTTCCTGGTGCCCGCAAGGCAGCCAACCGCCGCAATCTAGGCGCGTGCCGCAGGCCAGGCTGGCGGCCTGGTCAAGGTGCGCAACGACGAGTGCGGCGGTTGGCTGCCTTGCCCCAAGGGTTGCCCCGCCAAGACAGCATCTGCGGCGTTGCAAATCCTCGCCGGGCCACCAGCCCGCCTGCGGTTTGCGCCTTGCATCTGCCGCCTTGGCGGGGCAACGGGCACCAGGAAAAGAGCGTGAACAGGTTCTTTACCCGGCAGCGGCGGCCCGCTGCAAGCGGTCGCGCACGCCTTCCCAATCGGCGCTGTCTTCGGGCGGCGCTTCCACCCAGATCAGGGGCACCTGCAAGGCGTCCAGGTCACGCAGGTCGCCGAACAGGTAGCGGGCCGCTTCGGCCGCGCTGGCGGGCATGGTGCGCAGGTGCAGGCTGCCGGCCCTGCCGATCCGTGCGGTGGACAAGGGGCTGCGGTGGTAGATGGCAATGGCCGGGGCGTCGCTGTCCAGCACTTCGACGGCGGCCTGGAGCTGCCGGGCCGTCATCAGTCGCACCTTGGCATTCGGTGCGTAGTGGGCCAGAAGGGTGCCAGAGGCGCGTGGGGTATGCGCTGCAAGCTCTTCTTTGGAGAGCGGGCGCTGGCCGCAGACGTGCTCGATGGCATCGCGTGTGACCGCGCCGGGGCGCAGCAGTACCGGCACGCCGCGCGTGCAGTCCACGATGGTCGATTCGATGCCCACGGCGCAGGCGCCGCCGTCCAGCACCAGCAGGTCGTCGCCAAACTCGGCGGCCACATGCGCGGCGGTGGTCGGACTGATGCGGCCAAACTTGTTCGCGCTGGGCGCCGAAACGCCCCACACCGGCGGCTGCATCTGCTGGCAGGCCCGCAGCACGGCCTGGGCCACGGGGTGGGCAGGGCAGCGCAGGCCCACGCTGCCCTGGCCGCCCGTGGACGCCTGCGCCACGCCCGGCAGGCAGGGCAGGATGAGGGTCAGCGGGCCGGGCCAGAAGGCGTCGATCAACTGCTGGGCGAACAGCGGCACCGTTTGCGCGTAGCGGGTGATGGCGGCGGCATCGGCCACATGCACGATCAGCGGATGGTCGGCCGGGCGGCCCTTGGCGGTAAAGATTTGCGCCACGGCGGCATCGTCGTCGGCGTTGGCGGCCAGGCCGTAGACGGTTTCCGTGGGCAGGCCGACCAGCCGGCCCTGCGCCAGCGCCTGGGCGGCGGCCTGGATGGAGGATGCCTGCTGGCCGTCCAGGATCATGCTCAGAACGCCTCGATGCCCAGGATGGCCGCCGCCTGCAGGGCCGTGGCGCGGGCGGCCTCGGGTGTGGCGGCGGTGATGTTCAGGTGCCCCATCTTGCGCCCAGGCTTGGCCTGGGTTTTGCCGTACAGGTGCAGGTGGGCGCCGGGCAGGGCCAGCACTTTGTCCCAGGCGGGCGTGGTCTGGTCGGCAGCACCCGGGGGAAACCACAGGTCGCCCAGCAGGTTGAGCATGATGGCCGCGCTGTGCTGGCGCGGCGGCACCAGGGGCAGGCCGGTCATGCAGCGCACCTGCAGCTCGAACTGCGAAACGTCGCAGGCGTTCTGGCTGTAGTGGCCGCTGTTGTGCGGGCGCGGGGCCATTTCATTGACGACCAGACTGCCGTCCTGCAGCACGAAAAACTCCACGCACAGCACGCCCACGTAATCCAGCCCCTGCGCTACCGATTGCGCAGCTGTCAGCGCTTGCCGCACCTGGGCTGGCGGCAGATTTCCCTCATAAACCTCGGTCACGGCCAGAATGCCGTCGCGGTGCAGGTTGCGCTGCACCGGCAAGTGAACGATGGCCCCGTCGCGCCCCCGGGCAACGATGACGGAGCATTCGTGCGCCAGCGGCAGCATCTTTTCCAGCACGCAGGGCACGCGGCCCAGCGCGTCCCAGGCGGCAGCCAGTTCGGCGGCGGTTTGCACCCGGGCCTGGCCCTTGCCGTCGTAGCCCAGGCGGGCGGTTTTCAGGATGCCGGGCAAAAGATCGGCGCTGACGGCGGCCAGCTGCTCCGGCGTTTCGATCACGGCGTGCGGGGCCACCGGCACGCCACAGCGCACGAAGTGGGCTTTTTCCGCCGCGCGATCCTGGGCAATGGCCACGCAGCGGCCGGCCGGGGAGACGGGCAGCGACGCAGCCAGGGTATCCAGGGCGCCTGCGGGCACGTTCTCGAACTCGGTGGTCACGGCTGCGCACCGGCGGGCCAGCTCGCTCAGGCCGCCGGCATCTTCATAGCCGGTGCGGATGTGGTGGTGGCTGATGCAGCCGGCCGGGCTTTGGGCATCGGCATCCAGCACCGCCGTGCCGTAGCCCAGGGCCTGCGCGGCATGGACGAACATGCGGCCCAGCTGGCCGCCGCCCAGCACCCCCAGCGTCGCGCCGGGCAGGATCACGTCGCGGGCGGCGCTCATGCGTTCACCGGCAGGGTCATGGCGCGGGCCGCTGCGGTTTGCTCGGTGCGGAAGGCTTCCAGCCGGGTGCGCAACGCCGGGTCTTCATTGGCCAGCAGCGCCACGGCAAACAGGGCGGCATTGGCCGCGCCCGCCTGGCCGATGGCAAAAGTGGCCACGGGCACGCCCTTGGGCATCTGCACGATGCTGTGCAGCGAATCCACGCCTTGCAGGTGGCGGCTGGCCACGGGCACGCCCAGCACGGGCACGGTGGTCTTGGCGGCGATCATGCCCGGCAGGTGGGCCGCGCCGCCTGCGCCCGCGATGATGGCCTTGAGGCCGCGCGGCGCGGCGTTTTCGGCGTAGCGGAACATATCGTCGGGCATCCGGTGCGCGGAAACGACCTGCGCCTCGAAGGCAATACCGAATTGCTGGAGGATGGCAACCGCGTGCTGCATGGTGTCCCAGTCGCTGCTGGAGCCCATGACCACGCCGATCTGGATGGCTTGCATAGTGTGAAAGTGAAAAAAGCGCTCCCGAAGCACCGGGGAGCGCGTGGGGCCGCAGGGGGAAAACTGCGGATTTTACGGCGCTGCCGGGTTTTCAGCGACCGGCGCAGCCGACACCCCGGCCCGGGGCACCGGCTGGCGGGCCGCCCAGCGCACCCACAGTGCCGCCAGCAGCAGTTGCGCCCCCAGGGCCAGCCAGGCCAGGCTGCGCGGCAGGGCGTCCACCGGGGCGGCATCCCCCATCAGCACCACCAGCGGTTGCAGCGCCGTGGCCGTGGTGCTGCCCATGGCGCCCCAGGCCAGCAGGGGCAGCAGCAGGTTGATGACCAGCCAGGTCACGGCAAACACCGCGCCGGGCGACTTCCAGCGCTGCGCCTGTAGGGCAAAGCCGGTCAGGATCAACCCCTCGCGCAGCAACTGGGCGCAGGCCAGCAGCAGCCACCAGCCCAGCGCCGAAGTGTTCGCATGGCCCCAGGCCAGCACCGCCGCCAGCACGGCCAGCAGCCAGCTCACCGGCCACAGCGGCAAGGCCGCCAGGGCCGCCGACCAGCGCCCTTGCTGCCCGCACCACAGCACCTGCCGCCAGGCCCGGGCCTGGCTGCCCATATGCTGCAAGGCAATGAAGGCCGTGCCCAGCAAGGCCCAGGTCGCCAGATGCGGCCACAGGGCTGCAACATCGCGGTGCCACACACCCGCGCCGGCAACGCCCGCCACCGTCAGGCCCAGCGGCCAGGCCCAGGGCAGGGTGGGAACATCCAGGCGCTCGCACAATTGCCGCCACAGTGCCAGCAGGCCCAGCCCCAGAGTGGTGCAGCCCAGCACATAGGCCAGGCCCAAAGGCCCCAGGTCCCAGCCCCACCAGGGCCACGCCGCCCGCTCGGGCAGGCCCCGCAACAGCCCCAGCAGGAACGGCAACCCGATCACCAGCAGCAGTCCCAGGCTGCGCCGCTGCCACAGCCCGCTGTGCCAGCGCACCAGCACGGCATTCATGGCCCAGGTCTGCACGCCCAGCCCCCACAGCACCGCCAGGGCCAGCAGGTGCCAGGCACGGTGGGTATCCCACAGCATTTCCCACAGCGAGGCCACGACGATGCTGGTCACCCCGAACAGCGCCGCGTACAGCCACGCCGGCACGGTTGCGCCCAGCAGCTTGCCCCAGGCCATTTGCCAGGGGGTGAGGGCCGACAGGCGCTGCCAGTCCCAGGTGTGCTGCTGGATTTCTTCGCGCAGGCTGCGGGCGGCCAGAACGCTGGCGTACAGCGTGGTGGCGATCCACAGGCCGGTCAACGCCGTCAGCCCCAGGTTGGGCAGACGCTCACGCGGGCTGGAAAGGGCCAGGGGCAGACCCAGGATCAGGCCGGTGAGCAGCAGCGTCCACAGCGCCAGGCTGGGCCGCCAGTTCAGCCACAGCTGGCGCTGAAATTCAGGGTTGTGCGTAGGCTGCATCATGGTGCCCCCTCCTTGGTGTGCGGGAGACGGCGGATATAGCGCTGCTGCACACTCTCGCGCTGCGGATACAGGCCCGCCACCGGCAACCCTGCCCGCACCCATTGCATCAACAGCGCGGCGCGTTGCGCAGCGGCGGCGGGCAGCCACAGCAGCAGCGGCTGGTCGCCGCCGCCCCAATCCTGCACGCTGTCGGCATCCACCAGGGCACGCAGTTGCTCCAGGGGCAGGCTCTGGCCTAGCTCCAGCGCAAACAATTGCAACTGCGGCGCATCATCGCGGTTGGCACGCAGGGCGCCATGGCTTTCCACCTGCCCGCCACGCAGCGCCAGCAGATGGGTGCAGTACTCGTCCAGCTCGCTCAGGATGTGGCTGGAAACAATGAGCGTCATGCCTTGGGCCTGCAGCTGGCGCAGCAGCGCAGCCAGGTCGGAGCGTGCCTCGGGGTCGAGGCCGCTGGCCGGTTCGTCCAGCAGCAGCACCGCCGGCTGGTGGATGATGGCCTGCCCGATCGCCAGCCGCTGGCGCTGGCCGCGCGAGAGCTGCGAGGGCAGGCGCTCCAGCAGGGGCAGCAAGTCCAGCTGCTGCGCCACTTGCGGCACCCGTGCCTGTGCGGCATGGCGCTCCAGGCCCATGGCGCGGGCCGCATATTCCAGCCCCTGGGCCACCGTGAGGCGCTCGTACAGCCCGAAAAAATCGGACAGATAGCCCAGGTACCGGTGTACTTGACGTGGCTGCGCGGCCACGTCGATGCCGCGCACGCGCACCTGTCCGGACAGCGGTTGCTCCAGCCCGGCCAGACAGCGCAGCAAGGTCGATTTGCCTGCGCCATTGGGGCCGACCAGGGCGGTCACGCTGCCGGCGGGAATCTCCAGGCTGATGCCGTCCAGGGCGCGGTGGCCGGGGTATTCAAAAATCAGATCGGTAATGGCAATCAAACGGCGGCCCTTTCCGGCGGCAATGGTCAGAGGGCCAGCAAACGTTCCAGGGGCACGCTCACACGCACATCCCGATGTGCGACCGCGCCGGTGATTTTGTGGGCCGGCACAGCCGTATCCCGGGAGATAGGGTCGCAGGGCATCCCTTCGCGGTTCAAAAATACCGCCACCCGGGGCGTTGCCGCGTGCTGGCTGCGCCGGATGACGACCCCGGCCTCGCCGCTGGCCAGATACACCCAGGCGCCGGGCGGGTAGATCCCCAGGGTCTTGACCAGGGCGGCCCCGGTTTCGTCCACGGCCTTGGTTTCGTCGTAATAGCAGGCCTGCATGGCCGAGGTGACGGACATCGGTTCGCGGCCCACCCGGGGAGCAATCCGGGCGCCGAAGATGTCGGCCCGCTGGATCAGCCGCGCCATCTGGCGGCCCGGACTTTTTTCCGTCAGGCGGCCCGGATCGCGGTAGTGGTGGAACTTGATCGCTTCCAGCCACAAGGGGTCGTGCACCCCCAGCGCCTGCAGCTGATGTACCGACATTTCCGAATGGTGATCGATGATCTTGGCCTGCTCGGCGCTCAGTGGCGAGCGCTGCTGCGCCAGGTCGTCCTGCAACTGCGCCATGGCGATGTTCATGGTCAGCGCTGCCCGGCCCAGGGTATGCACCTGTTCGTTGGGCCAGCGCAGGGTTTCGCGGGCTACGAGCATGGTGATGACGGCCACCAGCATGCCATGCGTGACGCTGTAGAAGCGCACCTCCTCTGCCGACAGCTGCACCAGCGCGAGCAGGGCGGCATCCGGGTTTTTCTGGCTGTAATTGGCCAGGGCGGCAAACATGTGGCCGAAGCGCGGGGCAAAGGTCTGCGGATCGGGTTGGCGCATGAGCTGGGTCCAGTGCAGCTGCCAGTCTTTCCAGCGCGGGTGGGGGGACTGTTCCTCTTCCTGTTCCTGTTTGCTCTTGGCCTGCAGGGTCGTTTCGGCAATGTCGCCCAGCTTGGTGTCGCTGTGCAGCATGGCCTGGAGCTGGGCCAGGTAGGCGCGGTACGCATCCCCCGACTCATCGGTATCGACGTACAGGGTATGCCCGCGCAGCAGCAGACTCTTCAAATCTTCCTGAGAGCGGATGACAAACCCCTTGCCTGCCAACAGCACGCCACCGACGCCGCGCAAGGCAAACGGAATGGGCTGGCCAAAGGGGATGCTGCTGATATCCAGTTCTAGAAGTTTCATAACGCAGAAGAAAAAACCGAGTCCCACAACGCCAGGACTGCATCGCGGTGGAGGGCAATGCTAACGGTATCCAGAACGCCATCCCCTTCATTGAGCCGGGAAATATGCTGCAGGCGGCGCAATTGCCGGTAGGCATCGGCGGCGGCCATGCCCAGCCCGGTCGGCACCAGGGCGGCGCTGTCGGCATAGCGCAGCAAGGCGATGTTGCCGGTATTGCCCACCAGTGCCGGGTGCTGCGCCGCGTGCGCCAGGACGAGGAACTGCACGACGAACTCGACATCCAGCATCCCGCCGGGGCTGTGCTTGAGGTCGAAGCGCTGCGGTGCCACCGGGTGCGCCTGGCGCAGGCGCTGGCGCATCTGGGCGATTTCCTGGCGCAGCGCCTGCACGTCGCGCGGGGCGGTGATCACCGCCTGGCGCACGGCATCGAAACGCGCGGGCAGGTCGCCGCTGCCGACCACGCAGCGGGCGCGGGTGATGGCCTGATGCTCCCATGTCCACGCCGTGTTGCTGCCGCGCTGCTGCTGGTAGTCGGCAAACGCGGCAAAGCTGGTGACCAGCAGGCCGGAATTGCCGTTGGGGCGCAGCTGGGTGTCGATTTCAAACAGATCGCCTTCGCTGGTCTTGACCGTCAGCCAGGTGATGAGCTTGCGCACGAAGGCCGCGTAGGCCTGGGGCGCCCGCTCGTCCGCATCGTCGAAGACGAACACGATGTCCAGATCGCTGCCGTAGCCCAGTTCCTTGCCGCCGAGCTTGCCGTAGCCCAGGATGGCGAAGTGCGGCTGCGCACAGTGGCGGTGCTTGAGACGCTGCCAGCACCACTGGCTGGTGACGTGCAGCAGGGTATCGGCCAGGGCACTCAGGTCGTCGGCCACCTGTTCCACGGTGATCGCGCCTTCCACGTCGCGCACCAGGGTGCGGAACACCTCGGCGTGGTGGGCGCGGCGCAGCAGGTTGAGCAGGTTTTCGTCGTCGTCCTCGCCGGTACGCTGCAATGCCTGGCGCCGCTGTTCCAGCTCCTGGGCGAAGCCCGCCGGGTCGAAGCGCTCGTGCAGCAGTTGCTCGCTGGCCAGCTCGTCGATCACCCCGGGGTGCTGGCGCAGGTACCGCGCCGGCCACGCCGCCGCACCCAGCATGTGCAGCAGGCGCTGATGCACCAGGGGTCGTTCGATCAGCAAGGCCAGGTAGCTTTCCCGGCGCAGCAGGGGTTCGAGCCATTGCAGGAACCCCAGGGCCGAGGCAATGCCGACCTCCTGCGCCTGCAGCCACTGCGTGGTGCGCTCCAGCAATTGCAGCAGCCGTGCCCGGGCGGACGGGCGCAGCGCCCGCACCTTGTGGCTGTCGCACCAGGTCTTCAATGGTTCGGCCAGCGGTTCGGGCGCGGCGTGCAGCAATGCTTGGACTTCGGGCAGGCGCTGTTGCCCGGCAGGGCGTTTGGGCGGCTGGCACATGCCGCCCGAGCAGCAGCTCTGCGGCCCGCCCAGCAGGGCGTCGAACTCCTGCGCCACCAGCTCGCGCCAGCGGTGCAGCTGCTCGAAGAAATCCGCCGTTTGGGCAAACCCCAGGGTGCGGGCAATCCAGTCCACATCCGCATCGTCAGTAGGCAGGACATGGGTCTGCTGGTCGTCCAGGTACTGGATGCGATGCTCCACCTGGCGCAAAAAGGTATATGCCTGGGCCAGCTGCGCGGCCGTGGCTGCCGGCATCAGTTCGGCCCGGGCCAGACGCTCCAGCGCCTGCAGCGTGGGACGGCAGCGCAGCTCGGGGAACTGCCCGCCGCGCACCACCTGCAGCAGCTGCACGGTGAATTCGATTTCCCGAATCCCGCCGGGCGAGAGCTTCACGTCGTTGCTGCGCCCGGGCTGGCCGTTGCTGCGGCGGCTGGCGTGTTCGCGGATCTGCCGGTGCAGATCACGCAGGGCGTCGAACACGCTGTAGTCCAGATACTTGCGGAACACGAAGGGCAGCACCACATGGCGCAGCGCCTGCACCTGGGGGCCGGCGATGCAGGCGCGGGGGGCGATCACCCGGCTTTTCAGCCAGGCGAAGCGCTCCCACTCGCGCCCGTGGGTCTGCAAATAATTTTGCAGCGCGGGCAGGCAGATCACCGTCGGCCCGGAATTGCCGTGCGGGCGCAGCGCCAGATCGATGCGGAAGACGAAGCCATGTTCGGTGACTTCGCCCACCAGCTGAAAAATCATTTTCACCACCCGGGTGAAATATTCGTGATTGCTGATGCTGCCCTTGCCCAGCGCATCGCGCCCGGTGGTTTCGCCTTCGTGTTCGTAGACATAGATCAGGTCGATGTCGCTGGAAACATTCAGCTCCCGCGCCCCGAGCTTGCCCATGCCCACCACCCACAGCTGCACTGCCTGCCCTTGCGGCCCACGGGGCTGGCCGTGGCGCTGCGCCAGCACCGCCTGGGCCTGGGTACAGGCCGCATCCAGCGCCAGCTCGGCCAGCCACGTCATGCTGGCCGTCACGTCGTGCAGGCTGGCCTGGCCCTGGCAATCGCGCTCCAGCACCCGGGCCAGCACCAGCTGGCGCAGCACGCGCAGCGCAGCGCCCAGCTCCAGCCCCTGCTGCTGCAACCGGGCCAGCGCCTGGGCCATGCCGGCAGCGTCGGGCTGCCCGGCGGGCAATACCGTCCATTGGTCGGCATAACGGCGCTGCACCCGCTGCCAGAAGCGCGAAACCGCTGCACGGTGGTCCAGGGAGGGCGGGGTCGGGGAGGCGGTAGTGAACATGCATCAACACAAAAAAGGAAGGCGCAGATCAGCGGGCGATAATTTACGGCTGATCGACCTTCCCAGAATGAACAACTGCGCTCCGCTTCCCTCCCGACGTCTGCACTGGCTGGCCCTGTTTGCCCGTTGGGCCTTACGCGCAACACTGGCGGCCTGGCTGGTGTTCCTGTTGATCTGGGGCGGATTGCACTTGTTGATTGTGCCGCGAATCCCGCAGTGGGGCGCCTACGTGGAGCGCTGGGCCAGCCACGCCATAGGGGCTCCCGTGCGCATCGCCCGGCTGCAGGCCCAGGCCAACGGGCTGTTTCCCACGTTGCAGCTCGAAGGCATCGAGGTGCTCGACGCCCAGCAGCAACCGGCCCTGCGGCTGCCCAGGGCGGTGCTGACCGTTTCGCCGCGCTCCATCCTGCGCGGGGGGCTGGAGCAATTGTTCATCGACGCCCCGGTGCTGGACGTGCGCCGCCTGGCCGACGGGCGCTGGCAGGTGGCGGGGCTGACCTTCGACGCCACAGGCAGCAGCAACCCCCGTGCCCTGGAATGGCTGCTGGAACAGCCCGAGCTGGCCCTGGCCCAGGGCGAAATCCGGTTCAGCGACGCGCAGCAGGGGCAGGACATCACCCTGCACGATGTCCGGTTGGTGCTGCGCGGCAACCACTGGCGCCATGCCCTGCGCCTGGATGCGCAGGACGACCAGGGCCAGCAATTGCACGCCAGCGGCCTGTTCCGCCGCCCGCTGCTGCCGGGCCGCCAGCCGGTCTGGCAGCGCTGGAGCGGCCAATGGTTCGCCCAGCTGCAATTGCAGCAATTGCCCCGCCTGCCCTGGCCTGCGGCCTGGGGCATTGCCAACATCCAGGGGCAGGGACAAGCCCGGCTGTGGATGGATGTTCACGAAGGCGCAGTGGTCGGCACCAGCACCGACATGGCCCTGCAGCAGGCCCGCGTGCAATGGCGCGACCCGGCGCACCCGCCCCTGCAACTGAGCCAGGTGCAGGGCCGCCTGAGTGCCCAATGGCAGGCCGGCCCGGACGGCAGCGCCCCCAGCGCCTGGGCGGTGCAGGCCAGTGACTGGGGCTTTACCTGGCACCCCCACCACCAGGATGCCCCCGCGCAGCACTGGCCCGCCAGCAGCTGGTCGGTGCAAAGCGCCGGAGCGAATGCGCAGCAGCACCTGCGCCTGCAACTGGCCCGTGCCGACATCGGGCTGGCCCGCGAATTGCTGGCACAACTGCCCGTGGCGCCCCTGCCCAGCGCCGTGCAGGAACCGCTGCAGCGCCTGGCCCCGGCCGGGCAGATCGAACGCTTGCAACTGCGCTGGAGCCACGACCGTGGCCAGCCCCGCTACCAGGCCAGCGGCCACCTCACACAGTTGCAGTTGCGCAGCCAGCCGGACGCCACCGGCGTCGGTATTCCCGGCGTGGCGGGCCTGAACCTGCGCTTCGACCTGACCGAGGACGGCGGCAGCGCCGAACTGGACATGGCTCGGGGCCACCTGGAACTGCCCGGGGTGTTCGAAGACCCGACTCTCCCCCTGGATCAACTCCAGGCACAAGTGCGCTGGACGCACCGGCAGGGGCGCTGGCAGGTGCAGGTGAACAACGCCCGGTTTGCCAATGCCGATGCCGCCGGCAGCCTGCAGGCGCACTGGCGCACGGGCGACGACAACGCCCGGCCCTTCCCCGGCGTGCTGGACCTGAGCGGAAGCCTGACGCGTGCCGACGGCACCCGCGTCCACCGCTACCTGCCCCTGGAGATTCCTGCCGAGGCCCGCCACTACGTGCGTGACAGCGTGCGTGCCGGCAGCAGCCGGGACGTGCGCTTTGCCGTGCAGGGCGACCTGCACCACCTGCCGTTTCATGGCCCGGATGCGCAGGGACGGTTCTACATTGCCGCACAGATTGCCGATGCCATTTACGACTACGTGCCCGCCCACCTGCGCCCGGCCGGGCAGGCCCCCTGGCCGGTACTGCACGGCCTGTCCGGGCTGTTGATTTTCGACGGCGCCCGGATGCAGGTACGGGATGCCCGCACCGGCTTTGCCGGGCCGCAGGGCCCCATTCCCCGGCTGCAACTGGCCCATCTCCACGCCGACATTGCCGACCTGAGCGACCCGGTGGTCCACGTCCAGGCCCAGGACAAGGCCCCGCTGAACGCCTTGCTGCACACCCTGCGCGGCAGCGCCATCGAACAATTGACCGAAGGCGCCCTGGCCCAGGCCCGTGCCGAGGGCCTGGCGCAATTGCAATTGCAGTTGCAGCTGCCCATCGCCCGGCTGGAAAAAAGCACCGTCCAGGGGCAGCTCCAGCTGCAGCACAACCAGTTGCAGCTCACCCCGGATACCCCTGTGCTGCGCCAGGCGCAGGGGCGCATCGCGTTTTCGGAAAACGGCTTTGCCCTGCAGCAGGTTCAGGCCCAGACCCTGGGCGGCAGCGTCCAGCTGACCGGCGGGATGCAGCATCCGCAGACCGGCGTGAAAATCCAGGCGCTTGGTCAGGCCAGCGCCGCAGGCTTGCGGGCCGAAGCGCCGCTGGCCCTGGTGCGCCAGCTGGCTGCCCACGCCCAGGGCAGCAGCGCCTACCGGGTCGACATCACGGCCCTGGACAGCGGCCCCGAAGTGGTCGTGCGCAGCGATTTGCAGGGGTTGGCGCTGCAATTGCCCGCCCCGCTGGACAAAACCGCCGACACCCGCCTGCCGCTGCTGGTGCGCACCACCGCCCCGGCAAACGGCGGCACCGAATTGCAGGTGCTGCTGGAAAACCGCGGCCAGTTGCGCTACCAGTTGGACGCCCAGGGCCAGGTGCGCAGCGGCTTCATCACCCTGGGCGACGTGGCATTGCCGCCCGGCCTGCCCGACGGCATTGCCGCCGTCGTCCGACTGCCCGCGCTGGACCTGGACGCCTGGAGCCAGGTGCTGGACGATGCCGCCCCGACCGACAGCCGCAGCGCTGCGGCCCCGGGCGGCTGGGCCGGCTACCTGCCGCAGCGCCTGCAGCTGGACGTGCAGGCGCTGCGGCTGGCCCAGCGCAACCTGGGGCCCAGCAGCGCCCGGCTCACGCAGCGCCAGGGCCGCTGGCACGGGCAGCTCCAGGCCGAACAGTTCGCCGGCTACGTCGAATACCACCCCGCCGACGAGCGCAACCCCGGCGGTCTGGTCTTTGCCCGGCTGGAGCGCCTGCATATTCCCAAGACCGAGGTCGAGCACCTGCAGCAAAGCGGCCAGGCTCCACCGGCAGCCACCGGGGACTGGCCTGCCCTGGACATCCGCGTACAGGACTTCACCCTGGCCGACAAGGCACTGGGGCAGCTCACCTTGCTGGCCCGCCAGCCGCGTCCGGGCAATTGGGCGCTGGAGCGCCTGCAGCTGATTACCCCGGAAACCCGCTGGCAGGCCCACGGCGACTGGGCTGCAGCCGTGCCCGGCAGCCCCCGTCGCACGAACGTGGACTTCACGCTGGAGACGGAGAATGCCGGCCGGCTGCTCGAACGCCTGGGCATGCCCGGCGTGGTCCGCGACGGTAGCGGAACACTGCACGGCCAGCTCGGCTGGCAGGGCAGCCCGGCCACCCCGCACTGGCCCAGCATGGACGGCACGGTGCATCTGGACATGGGCAAGGGCCAGTTCCTGAAAGCCGACCCCGGCATCGGGCGGCTGCTCAGCGTGCTCAGCCTGCAGTCCATCAGTCGCCGCCTGTCGCTGGATTTCCGCGACGTGTTCAACGCCGGTTTCGCCTTCGACTTCGTGCGCGGCGACATCGCCGTGGCCAACGGCATCGCCCGCACCAACAACCTGCAGATGAAGGGGCTGAATGCCGCCGTGCTGATGGAAGGCCAGGCCAACCTGCAGGACGAAACCCAGCAGCTGCGCCTGGTGGTGGTGCCGGAGATTAACGCCATGACCGCCTCCCTGGTGGCCACGGCGATCAACCCCGTGATCGGCCTGGGCAGCTTCATCGCCCAGGCGCTGCTGCGCGGCCCGGCCATTGCGGCGGCCACGCGCACCTTCGACGTTACCGGCAGCTGGGAAGACCCCGTTGTCACCCCCGCTGCTGCCGCCACCCCGGCAACCGTGCCCCAGGAGACCCCATGAAAACCGCCACCCTGCAGATGTGCAGCAGCCCGGACGTGGCTGCCAACCTTGCCGGCGCCCGCGCCCTGATCGCCCAGGCTGCCGCCCAGGGCGCCGAACTGGTGCTGCTGCCCGAATACTTTTGCGGCATGGGCCTGCACGACCAGGACAAGCTGGCCTGGGCGGAAGACTTCGGCCACGGCCCGATCCAGGACGCGCTGGCCGCCTGGGCCTCTGAATTCGGCCTGTGGCTTATCGCCGGCACCCTGCCGCTGCGCGGCACGGCGGCGCAGCGGGTCCTGAACACCAGCCTGCTGTTCAACCCGCAAGGCCGGTGCAGCGCCCGCTACGACAAGATTCACCTGTTTCGCTTCGGCACCGAACGCGAGCAGTACGACGAAGCCGCCGTCATCCAGCCCGGCACGCAGCCCGTGGTGGCCGACATCACCGACCGCAGCGGCCAGCCGTGGCGCGTGGGCCTGAGCGTGTGCTACGACCTGCGCTTTCCCGAGCTGTACCGCCGCCACGCCCAGGCCGGGGCGGACATCCTGGTCGTGCCCAGCGCCTTCACCTTCACCACCGGCCAGGCGCACTGGGAAGTGCTGCTGCGGGCCCGGGCGATCGAGAACCAGTGCTTCGTCCTGGCCGCCGCGCAAGGCGGCCAGCACGTCAATGGTCGGCGCACCTGGGGCCACAGCATGGCCGTCGACGCCTGGGGCGAGGTGCTGGCCCAGCGTACCGACCCCGGCCCCGGGGTGGTGCTGGCAGAACTCGACCGCGCCCACCTGGCCCGGGTGCGCCGCCAGCTCCCGGCGCTGGAACACCGCGTTCTTTAAAAGATAGCTGTTTCCGCTGTATACAAGCGATATTCAGGATTAAAGCAATCTGAATATCAATATATACAAGCGGAAAAAGCTATTGTTTATGTATTCTTTACCGCCTCGCGCCCTATGGGTTGCAGTGGCCATGTAATCACCAGCCAGAACACGCACAGCACCGCCGTGGCGCCAAACACTCCGGCCATGCCGCCGTGGCGCGAGAGCAGGCCGCCCAGAAAGCCCCCGGCAAACAGGCCCAGCGACTGCAAGGTGTTGTACGCCCCCAGCGCCGCGCCGCGCAGGCTGTCCGGGGCCATGCGCGAGACGAGGCTGGGCTGGGTGGCCTCCAGCATGTTGAAGCCGATGAAAAACACCAGCATGGCCGCGCCCAGCGGCCACAGCGAGGGGGCGTCACCCGACAGCGTCAGCGCCCCCAGGCCGGCCTGCACCAGCAGGATCAGCACAATCGCCAGCAGCAAGGCGGTGCGCAACTGGCCCTTGCGCTCCATGGCAAACAGGCGCCCCAGTGCGGCAAACGACAGCAGCACGGCCGGCAGGTAGACCTGCCAGTGCGCCGCCTTGGCCAGCCCGGCCTGCACCAGCAGGGCGGGCACGGCCACCCACATGGCCATTTGCACGGTGTGCAGCACGAAGACCCCGGCGTTCAGGCGCAGCAGGTCGGGGTAGTGCAGCAAGTCGGCAAAGCGCCCACGGGGCAGGCTGGTATGCCGGCGTGGCTCGGGCGGCACGATGGCGACGACGGCGACGATGCCGGCCACGGTCAGCGCCAGGGTGATCCAGAAAATACCGGCCAGCCCCACCCAGCCGGCCAGCAGGGGGCTCAGGACCAGCGCCAGCGAAAACATCAGCGCGATGCTGCCGCCGACCATGGCCATGGCCTTGGTGCGCACGGTTTCGCGCGTCAGGTCGGCCAGCAGGGCGGTGACGGCCGCCGAGACGGCGCCCGCGCCCTGCAGGGCACGGCCCCAGACCAGACCCATGAGCGAGTCGGCCAGTGCGGCCATCAGGCTGCCGGCGGCAAAGACCAGCAGGCCCAGCACGATCACCTTCTTGCGGCCAAAGCGGTCGGAAGCCAGGCCCAGCGGCAGTTGAAAGACGGCCTGCGTCAGCCCGTACATGCCCAGGGCCAGGCCAACCATGGCCGGGTCGTCGCCCCCGGCGTAGTTCCGCGCCTCCAGGGCAAAGACCGGCAGCACCAGGAACAGGCCCAGCATGCGCAGCGCAAAAATCAGCGCCAGGCTGCCGCTGGAGCGCAGTTCCTGCCGGGTCATCTTGTTGGGGGCAGAGGTGGAAGTGGCGGCGGCTGCCGCAGAGGTTGAAGTGGACACGCGAGACTTCCCGCAAAAAAAGCTAGAACCAGGCCCGCACGTGCAGGCCCTTGAGGCACGGAATTCCATCCAGGAATGGAACGGCCCGCTATTGTGCGTATTCCGGAGAAAAGACGTGCATCTTCTGGAATACCCCAGCCTTCCCAACAAAACCTTTCAGGTGTATCAAGGATACTGTGTCGGCCCGGTGCCATTCTTGTCGCGCCCACCGGCCGCTTCCTTTTGCATACACAGACTGGACTTGCCATGCAATTTCTTACCCGCTTTACCGTTGCCCGCCGTCTGACGGCAGCCGTCGTCCTGTCCGCCCTGGGTCTGGTGGTCGTGGTGGTCATGCTCATGCTCTCGGAACGCAACCTGATGCTGACGGAGCGCTCCAACAACCTCAAAGGCATGGTGGACATCGCCGCCGGCATTGCCTCGCACTACCACGACCTGGCCAAAAGCCAGGACCTGCCCGAGGACGTGGCCAAGGAGCGGGCGCTCAAGGCCATCGGCAAGCTGCGCTATGGCGCTGGGGAATACTTCTGGGTCAACGACATGCAGGTTCACATGCTGATGCACCCCATCCGGCCCGAGCTGGACGGCAAGGACCTGAGCGGCAGTACCGACCCCACGGGCAAGCATCTGTTCGTCGCGTTTGTCGATACGGTGAAAAAGGACGGGCAGGGTTTTGTCGAATACCTCTGGCCCAAGCCCGGACACGACAACCCGGTGGCCAAAATTTCCTACGTCAAAGGCTACGCGCCCTGGGGCTGGGTGGTCGGTTCCGGGGTGTATGTCGATGACGTGCAGGCGCTGTTCCTCAAGCGCGTGATCGAGGCCTTGCTTATTGGCGGGATTTTCACCCTGCTGCTGGCCGCCACCATCTGGCTGATTTCGCGCAGCATCCTGCGCCAGCTGGGCGACGAGCCCACCGCGCTGAACACCCTGGTGCAAGCCGTGGCCCACGGCGATCTGGCCGCCCGCAGCCAGCAGCAGAAAGTGCATGACGGCAGCGTGCTGCACGGCATCCACCAGATGCAGGAGAGCATGACCCGCATCGTCGGCCAGGTACGCCACGGCGCCGAAGGCGTGGCCACCGCCAGCGCCGAAATCGCCCAGGGCAACCAGGATTTGTCCGCCCGCACGGAAAGCCAGGCCAGTGCCCTGGAGCAGACCGCCGCCTCGATGGAAGAACTGGGCGCCACCGTGCGCCACAACGCCGACAACGCCGCCCAGGCCAACCAGATGGCCGCCAACGCCCGCCAGATCGCCGACCAGGGCGGGCAGACGGTGGAGCAGGTCGTTCACATCATGCAGAGCATCCACGCCGACTCGACCAAGATCGGAGACATCATCGGCGTGATCGACAGCATTGCCTTCCAGACCAACATCCTGGCGCTGAACGCCGCCGTGGAAGCGGCCCGTGCCGGCGAACAAGGCCGGGGCTTTGCCGTGGTGGCATCGGAAGTGCGGGCCCTGGCCGGGCGCAGCGCCGATGCGGCCCGCCAGATCAAGCAGCTCATCCACGACAGCGTGACCCACGTCGACGAAGGGCGCGTGCTGGTGGATCAGGCGGGCAATACCATGCAGGAGGTGGTGACCGCCATCCGCCGCGTGACGGACATCATGGGCGAGATCAGCGCCGCCAGCCGCGAGCAAAGCGAAGGCGTCGGCCAGATCGGCGAGGCCATCACCCAGATGGACCATGTGACCCAGCAAAACGCTGCCCTGGTCGAGGAAATGGCTGCTGCCGCCGCCAGCCTGCAGACCCAGTCGCACCAGCTGGTGCAGACCGTCAGCGTGTTCCGCCTGCGGGACGGTGTCGGCCATCCCGGCAGCCATACCCCCACCCTGGGCTACCAGGAATAAGCCGGCCACAGCCTCCCTGCCCGCCGCTGCAAACGCCCCTATCATGGGGCGTTTTGCTTCTGCCTCGTTTTGCCTCGAACGGTTCTTCTGTGTCTGCCACCCTCCCTTTGTCCCCGCCTGCGGCCTACCTGGGCCAGCGCCTGATCAGCATTCGCGGGGCGCGTACCCACAATCTGCAAAACATCGATGTCGATATTCCGCGCAACCAGCTGGTGGTGATTACCGGCCTGTCCGGCTCGGGCAAGTCCAGCCTGGCCTTCGACACCCTGTACGCCGAGGGGCAGCGCCGCTACGTGGAAAGCCTGTCCACCTACGCGCGGCAGTTTCTGGGGCAACTGGACAAGCCGGATGTGGACGTGATCGAGGGCCTGTCCCCCGCCATCGCCATTGAGCAGAAGGCCACCAGCCACAACCCGCGCTCCACCGTCGGCACGGTGACCGAGATCAACGACTACCTGCGTCTGCTGCTGGCTCGCGCCGGGGTGCCGCACTGCCCGCAGCATGGGCAGCCCTTGCAGGCGCTGACCGTCAGCCAGATGGTCGATCGCCTGCTGCAACTGCCCGAGGGCACGCGCCTGATGCTGCTGGCCCCGGTGGTGAGCGGGCGCAAAGGGGAATTTGCCGAGTTGCTGGCGCAGTTGCAGGCCCAGGGCTTCGTGCGCTTTCGCATCGACGGGCAGATCGTGCAGGCGGGCGAGCTGCCCGCGCTGGACAAAACCCAGCGCCACGACATCGCCGTGGTGGTCGATCGCATCAAAGTGCGCCCCGACATCGCCCAACGCCTGGCCGAAAGCCTGGAAGCCGCCCTGCGCCTGGCCCCGGAAGCCGGGCGCATCGTGGTACTGGACATGGACGGCAATACCGAACTGACCCTGAGCAGCCGCTTCGCCTGCCCGCAGTGCCACTACGCCCTGGGCGAGCTGGAGCCGCGCCTGTTCTCCTTCAACGCTCCGCAGGGCGCCTGCCCTACCTGCAACGGCCTGGGCAGCGCGGAAGACTTCGACCCGCAGCGCGTGCTGGCGCACCCGGAGGTCAGTCTGGCCAACGGCGCCATTCCCGGCTGGGAACGGCGGCACGGCACCTACTTCGAACTGCTGCAAGCCGTGGCCCGGCATTACGGGCAGGACATCGAAGCGCCGTTTGCCAACTGGCCGCAGGCCGTGCAGGACGTGGTGCTGTGGGGTTCGGGCACCGAAGCCATCACCTTCACCTACCGGCACGACGGTCAAAGCCAGCCGGTGCAGCACCCGTTCGAGGGCGTGATTCCCAACCTCACGCGCCGCTGGGCCAGCCACCCCAGCGGCCCGCTGCACGACAGCCTGGCCGCGCTGCGCAGCAGCCGCCCCTGCCCCGATTGTCACGGCGCCCGGCTGCGGGTGGAGGCGCTGAACGTCTTCATCGGCGCGGGGGCGCAGCAGCGCAACATTCACGCCATCAGCACCAGCACCCTGAGCGAGGCGCTGGCCTGGTGCGAGGGCGTGCAGCTCACCGGCAACCAGGCCACCATTGCAGAAAAAATCCTGCAGGAAATCACCAACCGCCTGCGCTTTCTGACCGATGTCGGGCTGGGCTACCTGAACCTGTCGCGCAGCGCCGACAGCCTCTCGGGCGGCGAGGCGCAGCGCATCCGCCTGGCCAGCCAGATCGGCAGCGGCCTGTCCGGCGTGATGTACGTGCTGGACGAACCCAGCATCGGCCTGCACCAGCGCGACAATGACCGGCTGATTGCCACGCTGCAACGCCTGCGCGACCTGGGCAACAGCGTCATCGTCGTCGAGCATGACGCGGACATGATGCGCTGCGCCGACCACATCCTGGACCTGGGTCCCGGCGCAGGCATCCACGGCGGGCGCATCATGGCCCAGGGCACGGTGGCGCAGATCATGGCCAGCCCCGATTCGCCCACCGGCCAGTACCTCAGCGGCCAGCGTTCGATTGCCGTGCCCGCCCGGCGCACACCGTGGCTGCCGCTGCCGGTGCCGCCGCCCGTCCTGCCGAAAAACGCCTTCGGCCAGCCGCTGCAAAGCGCCCCGCCTGCCGAACACCCCGGCCTGCAATGCCTGCGCGTGCTGGGGGCCAGCGGGCACAACCTGCGCGGGGTAAGCGTGGACTTCCCCATCGGCCTCATCACCTGCGTGACGGGCGTGTCCGGCTCGGGCAAATCCACTCTGGTCAACGACACCCTGTATGCCGAAGCCGCCCGCCGCCTGCACCGCGCTGCCGCCCAGCCGCAGCCGCACGAGGCGTTGCTGGGCCTGGAGCTGATCGACAAGGTGATCTGCGTCGATCAGGCCCCCATTGGCCGCACCCCGCGCAGCAACCCGGCCACCTACACCGGCATCTTCACCCCCATCCGCGACCTGTTCGCCCAGGCGCCCACGGCCCGCGAACGCGGCTACGGCCCGGGGCGCTTCAGCTTCAACGTGGCCCAGGCCAGCGGCGGCGGGCGCTGCGAAGCCTGCCAGGGCGACGGCCTGATCAAGGTGGAGATGCACTTCCTGCCCGACGTGTACGTCGCCTGCGCCGTCTGCCACGGCCAGCGCTACAACCGCGAAACGCTGGAAGTGCAGTGGAAAAGCAAAAACATCGCCCAGGTGCTGGACATGACGGTGGAGGACGCCCTGGCCTTCTTCGCCGACCAGCCCGCCCTGGCCCGCCGCCTGCAAACCCTGATGGACGTGGGCCTGGGCTACATCCGCCTGGGGCAAAGCGCCACCACCCTCTCGGGCGGCGAGGCGCAGCGCGTCAAGCTGGCGCTGGAGCTGGGCCGGCGCGACACGGGCCGCACCCTCTACATTCTGGACGAGCCGACCACCGGCCTGCACTTTGCCGACGTGGAGCTGCTCCTCACCGTGCTGCAACGCCTGCGCGACGCGGGCAACACCATCGTCATCATCGAACACAACCTGGACGTGATCAAAACCGCCGACTGGCTCATCGACATCGGCCCCGAAGGCGGCGCCGGTGGCGGCCAGGTGGTTGCCCAGGGCACGCCGGAACAGGTGGCGGCAGATACCGCCAGCCACACCGGGCGGTATCTGCGCCCTTATTTGTAGCAGCGGGCGGAACGCAGGTACGTATTCAGCGCAGGTCAGGCGCAGGCGTGGGGTCGACCCCCTGGGCTTGCGCCGCCTCCTGCTGGATCTGCAGGCTTCGCTGGTAAGCGGGGCGTGCCTGCAGGTCGGCCCAATAGGCTTGTACGGCAGGGGGGTAGTGGTCTGCCAGACCCAGGTGCTGGCCCAGGAGCAGGGCATAGCCCACCGCCACATCGGCTGCCGTAAAACGCCCGGCACACAAGAATGGGGCATGGCCCAGCGCCGCTTCCACCGCCCGCAAACGCGCCAGAAACCAGCGGGCGTAATCCTCGGCCACCTGGGGCTGCTGGCGCTCGGGGGGTTCGAAGTGGCGGTAGCGCAGTACCAGGGTTTGGGGGAAGGTCAAGGTGGCATCGCTCATGTGCAGCCAGTTCAGGTACGCACCAAAATCCGCCTCCTGCTCCCGCACTTGCAGGGTGGTGTTGCCGCTACGGCGCACCAGATAATCACACATGGCCGCCGACTCCGTCATGCGCGTGGCGCCGTCCACCAGCAACGGCACCGTGCCCAGCGGGTTGTCCTGCAAGAACGTCCGCGCCTGCACCCTGGGGGGGAAAGGCAGCATGTGCAGCCGATAGGTCAGCCCCAGTTCCTCCAGCATCCACAAGGGGCGCAAGGAACGCGCACTCACGCAGTGGTACAGCTCGATCATGGTTAGTCTCCGTTTTTAATACTCAAAGCCGCCGCATCTTAAGCGCTACCATCCTCGCCCATGACTGCCTCTACCGCGCTACTGCCCCCCACTGCCTACCCTCTTTCTGTCTACGCCCAGCGCCGCGCCCGGCTGGCCGCCCAACTGGGTGACGGCGGCATCGCCATCGTCCCCACCGCGCCGGAGCGCCCGCGCAACCGCGACAACAGCTATCTGTACCGGCACGACAGCTACTTCTTCTACCTCACCGGCTTCACCGAACCGGGTGCCACCCTGGTGCTGGCCGCCGATGGCCACGCCACCCTGTTCTGCCAGCCCAAAGATCTGGAGCGCGAAATCTGGGACGGCTACCGCCTCGGCCCCGAAGCCGCGCCCGCCGCCCTGGGGCTGGACGCCGCCTTCGCCAACACCGCCATCGACGAGCAACTGCCCGCCCTGCTGGACAACCGGCAATGCGTCTGGTGGCCCTTCGCCACGCACGACGGCCTGGCCGCGCAGATCGAACGCTGGCTCACCCCCGTGCGCCAGCGTGCCCGCGCCGGTGTGCTGTGCCCCGCACAGCAAGGCGACCTGTGCCGCCTGCTGGACGACATGCGCCTCATCAAGGACGCGCACGAACTGGCCACCATGCGCCGCGCCGCCACCATCAGCGCCGCCGCCCACATCCGCGCCATGCAATGCAGCAGCCACATGCTGCGCAGCGGCCAGGACGTGCGCGAATACCACCTGGACGCCGAACTGCTGCACACCTTCCGCCACGGCGGCGCCCAGGGCGTGGCCTACGACAGCATCGTCGCTGCCGGGGCCAACGCCTGCGTGCTGCACTACCGCGCCGGCTGCACCCCCGTGCGCGACGGCGACCTGGTGCTGATCGACGCCGGTTGCGAACTGGACGGCTACGCCGCCGACATCACCCGCACCTTCCCCGCCAATGGCCGCTTCACCGGCCCGCAGCGCGACCTCTACCAGCTGGTGCTGGCCAGCCAGCACGCCGCCATCGCCGCCACCCGCGCCGGCAACCGCTTCAACGACCCGCACGACGCCACCGTCGCCGTGCTGGCCCAGGGCCTGCTCGACCTGGGCCTGCTGCAGGCCGACCGGCACGGCAGCACCCAGGACATCATCGAGAACAAAACCTACACCCAGTTCTACATGCACCGCACCAGCCACTGGCTGGGCATGGACGTGCATGACTGCGGCAGCTACACCGAACCCGGCGCCCCCGCCCGCCCCGACGGCAGCCGCCCCAGCCGCATCCTGCAGCCGGGCATGTGCCTGACCATCGAACCCGGCCTGTACGTGCGCCCCGCCGACGATGTGCCCGAACACTTCCACCACCTCGGCATCCGCATCGAGGACGACGCCGTCGTCACCGCCATCGGCTGCGAACTGCTGACGCGGGACGTGCCCGTGGAAGTGGCAGAGATCGAGGCGCTGATGCGGGCCTGAACCCGGACATGAAAAAACCGCCCGGGGTTTCCAGGCGGTTGCCGATGGGGCCGGGGCGGTTTTACCCCTGCGCCCGTTTTTCCAGAATCTCGAAGGCGGGCAGGGTCTTGCCTTCCAGCACTTCCAGGAAAGCGCCGCCGCCGGTGGAGATGTAGCCCACCTTGTCCTCGATGCCGTACTTGGCAATGGCCGCCAGGGTGTCGCCGCCGCCCGCGATGCTGAAGGCACTGGACTGGGCGATGGCCTCGGCAATCGCCTTGGTGCCGTCGGCGAACTGGTCGAACTCGAACACGCCGACCGGGCCGTTCCAGACGATGGTGCCCGCCTGCTTGAGTTGTGCAGCCAGCCTGGCGGCGGTTTCGGGGCCGATGTCCAGGATCAGGTCGTCATCGGCCACTTCGGTGGCTTTTTTCACGGTGGCGGCAGCGTCTGCGCCGAAGGTTTTGGCGGTCACCACGTCGGTGGGGATGGGCACTTCCGCGCCGCGTGCGGCCATGGCGGCGATCACGGCCTTGGCGTCATCGAGCAGATCGGGTTCGGCCAGCGATTTACCGATGTTCAGCCCCGCCGCCAGCATGAAGGTGTTGGCGATGCCGCCGCCGACGATGAGCTGGTCGACGTTGTTCGCCAGCGATTGCAGGATGGTCAGCTTGGTGGATACCTTGGAGCCAGCGACGATGGCAGCCAGCGGACGCGCCGGGTTGGCCAATGCCTTGCTGATGGCGTCGATTTCTGCCGACAGCAGCGGGCCGGCGCAGGCGATGGGCGCGTATTGCGCGATGCCGTAGGTGGTGCCCTCGGCGCGGTGGGCGGTGCCGAAGGCGTCGTGGACAAAGATGTCGCACAGCGCGGCCAGCTTGCGGGCCAGTTCTTCCTTGTTCTTTTTCTCGCCCACGTTCACGCGGCAGTTTTCCAGCAACACGACCTGGCCGGGCGCCACCTGCACGCCATCGACCCAGTTGGCGACCAGGGGCACGTCGCGGCCCAGCAGTTCGGACAGGCGCCGGGCGACGGGAGCCAGGCTGTCGGCGGGCTTGAATGCACCTTCCGTGGGGCGGCCCAGGTGGCTGGTGACCATGACGGCGGCCCCGGCCTGGAGCGCCATTTCGATGGCGGGCACGGAGGCGCGCACGCGCGTGTCCTCGGTGATCTGGCCCGCATCGTTCAGGGGCACGTTCAGGTCGGCACGGATGAAAACACGTTGGCCTTGGGCTTTGCCCTGGGCGCACAGGTCGGAGAAGCGCAGGATGTGCATGGGATGGTCTTATAGAAGATTGGGAAAATCCCGCGCATTGTAGGCAAGCGCCAACGCCAGAGTTACCGCCGGGTTACTGCCAGCGTTGCAACTCCGCCACGACCAGTCCCTGTTCGCTGGACAGGGTGAGCTGCCCGTCCTGAATCGTCGCCTGCAACTGCATGGAGCGCTGGGCCAGCGCGGCCAGTTCCTGCGCGGTTTCTGCCGCAATGCGCCAGACTTCCAGTTTTTTCTGCCGCGCCACCTTGTTTTCCAGCCCTTTCCACCACACTTCCGCCGCCGGGCCGAAGGGGTAGAGCAGCACCTGATCGGACTTGCTACACGCCTTGCTGATGGGTTTTTCCTCGGGCTGGCCCACTTCGATCCACAACCGCTTGGCGCCGGTGAAGTCGGTGATGTGGACGTCCGGGTCGTCCGGGTCGCTCAGGCCGGTGCCGAAGGCCAGCGTGCCGTCGCCGTTGCACAGCGCCTGCAACTGCCAGGCGTTCAGCGCCAGCGCCACCAGCCGCACCATCATGCGCTCGTCGGTTTCGCTGGGGTGGCGGGCCAGGGTCAGGTTGTGGTCGGCGTAGTAGCCATGGTCGATGTCGGCAATCGACAGGTTGGCTTTGAAGATGGTGGATTTCAGGGCCATGAGGGATTCATATAAAAAACAAGAGCTGCTTCCGCAGGGTTTCCCTGGTTTTGGCAGCTCTTTATATTTGAAATGCTTATCTAATCAGCGGTGGAAGCTATCAAATCATTCGATCAGATACGTTGGGCCAGTTCGACGGCCTTGCCGATGTAGCTGGCCGGGGTCATTGCCAGCAGGCGCTGCTTGTCGGCCTCGGGGATGTCCAGGCTGCGGATGAGCTGGTGCAAATCCTCGGCCAGCACGCTCTTGCCGCGCGTGACTTCCTTGAGTTTTTCGTAGGCCCCGGCCACGCCGTAGCGGCGCATGACGGTCTGGATCGGCTCGGCCAGCACTTCCCAGGCGGCGTCCAGGTCTTCGGCCAGGCGTTCTTCGTTCAGTTCCAGCTTGTTCAGGCCGGTCATCAGCGAAGCGTAGGCCAGCGTGGCGTAGCCCAGCGCCACGCCGATGTTGCGCAGCACGGTGGAGTCGGTCAGGTCGCG
This sequence comes from Comamonas nitrativorans, assembly GCF_042654765.1. Taxonomy (NCBI): domain Bacteria; kingdom Pseudomonadati; phylum Pseudomonadota; class Betaproteobacteria; order Burkholderiales; family Comamonadaceae; genus Comamonas; species Comamonas nitrativorans. The sequence goes on from NZ_JBHSEW010000003.1 coordinate 209,601, forward strand.
CTGCCAGCGGCTGATGGGCAGCTTCTCGGCCAGATGGCGCAGCACGGCATTGGCCAGGCCCAGGTTGCCTTCGCAGTTCTCGAAGTCGATGGGGTTGACCTTGTGCGGCATGGTGGACGAGCCGATCTCGCCCGCCTTCAGGCGCTGCTTGAAGTAGCCCAGGCTGACGTAGCCCCAGATGTCGCGTGACAGGTCGATCAGGATGGTGTTGGCGCGGGCCACGGCGTCGAACACCTCGGCCATGTAGTCGTGCGGCTCGATCTGGATGGAATAAGGCTGGAAGGTCAGCCCCAGGCCCACCGGCTCGGCGCTTTCCACCACCTTGCGGCTGAACGCCTCCCAGTCGTGCGTGGGGTAGGCGGCCAGATGGGCGTTGTAGTTGCCCACGGCGCCGTTCATCTTGGCCAGAATCTGCACGCCCTCGATCTGCGCGATCGCCTTGTTCAAACGCATGGCGACGGTGGCGATCTCCTTGCCCACCGTGGTCGGGCTGGCGGTCTGGCCGTGCGTGCGGCTGAGCATGGGCACGGCGGCAAACTGGTGCGCCATCTCGCGCAGCTTGGCGGCCACGGCGTTCAGGCCGGTCAGCAGCACCTCGCGCCCGGCGCGGATCTGCAGGGCATGGCTGGTGTTGTTGATGTCCTCGCTGGTGCAGGCGAAGTGGACGAACTCGGACGCCTTTTCCAGCTCGGCGTGGCCCTTGAATTGGTTCTTGATCCAGTATTCGACGGCTTTCACGTCGTGGTTGGTGGTTTTCTCGATGTCCTTGATCGCCTGGGCGTCAGACTCGCTGAAATTCGCCACCAGCCCCAGCAGCAGTTCACGGGCTGCGCCGGACAGCGGCGCAAATTCCGGCAGACCGGCATCCGACAGGGCGATGAACCACGTCACCTCCACCTGAACGCGGCGGTGCATGTAGCCGTATTCGCTCATGATGGGGCGCAGGGGGGCAAGTTTGGCGGCGTAGCGGCCGTCCAGCGGAGAGAGGGCGGTAAGGGCAGAGAGGTTCATGGGCGGCGATTGTAAAGGCCGCCCCCGGCGCAGCCCTGCGCCGTTTGCGAATGCTGCCGCGCCCAATGGTGCCCAATGTTTTGGCCCCAGCCCGGGCAATGCCGGGCTGGGGCCAGGAAGAAAAAGCGCTGCAAGGCAACCCGTGGGCAACTTAAGAGAGGGAGGGAGGAGAGACACCCCCAGGCTGGCATTCAAGACGATGGCCGTGCCCCGCAGCGAAAAAGTCCGCAAAACCAGAGGTCTTACCCAGCATAAGGTGGGGCGGGAGGGCGGAAGTTCCAGCCCTTTACAACTTCTTTACGTTTTTGCGCTGCACACAGTTGGTCCGCACCGCCCCCTCTGGCAAAAGCGGACAGCGCCCCAAGATATCCGGGAGAATCACCCCATCCGCGCCCCCGGGCGAGCGTCACGAGAGTTATCCCCCATGATCGACATCACCCTAGAGAATTTTGAAGCCGAGGTCATCGCCACCTCCATGCACACCCCGGTACTGGTGGACTTCTGGGCCACCTGGTGCGGCCCGTGCAAGACGCTGGTGCCCACGCTGGAAAAGCTGGAGGCCGACTACGGCGGACGCTTCATCCTGGCCAAGATCGACGTGGACGCCAACCAGCAGATCGCCGCCATGTTCGGCGTGCGCAGCGTGCCCACCTGCGTGCTGATGGTCGGCGGCCAGCCCGTCGACGGTTTCATGGGGGCGCAAAGCGAAGGCCAGGTGCGCCAGTTCCTGGACAAGCACTTGCCCAGCGAGGACGCCCTGCACGCCGAGGCCGAAGCGCAAGAGGCCCAGCAGCTCATGCAGGAGGGCGACACCGACGCCGCCCTGCAAAAGCTGGCCGAAGCCGTGGCCGCCGACCCCGGCAACGACGATGCCCGCTTCGACTACGTGCGCCTGCTGATCGCCAGCGGCGGCATCGAGGAAGCCACCGCCCTGTTGCAGGAACCGCTCAAGCGCATCCCCCAGCCACTGCGTTTTGCGGCCCTGAGCGAATGGCTCCAGTGCATCGTGTTTGCCCAGCACGACCCGCGTGCCGAATGGCCGCTGGCGCAGTTCGAGGCGACCATTGCGCACAACAAGCGCGACTTCGACACGCGCTTTGCCAAGGCCCAGCTGCTGGCCGCCGCCGGGCAGTGGACGGACAGCATGGACGAACTGCTGGAAATCATCATGCGCGACAAGACCTGGAACGAGCAGGCCGCCCGCAAGCTGTTCGTCGCCATCCTGGAACTGCTCACCCCGCCCAAGCCGAAAAAGCAGGACGCCGTGCCCGGCAAGAGCGCCGGCGGCATCGAACTGCTGGGCAAGAATGCCGCCGCACAGGACGCGGCCACGGCGCTGATCGACAGCTACCGGCGCAAACTGAGCATGGCGCTCAATTGACCGTCAGAAACAAGAGCTGCTGGCGCTTTCCTGGCAAGGGAAAGTGCCATTTTTATTAGGAATACATATGCCGGGATTCCAGCACGATGGAGCGGATGGGAATGCGCACGTCCTGCGGAATCTGCCCGTCGAGCTGTAGCGCCAGGTAGCGCATACAGCACACGCGCAGGAACGAGGTGAAGTTGGTCGGCTCTGCCGAGCGCTCGCGCAGCAGCTCGTCGTACAGCGTGGTGCATAACTGGGGCACGGTGTAACCGTCGCGGGCGGCGATTTTCTCCAGCACGTCCCAGAACAGGTTCTCCAGGCGGATGCTGGTCGCCACCCCGTGCAGGCGCAGCGACCGGGTGCGGGAGCTGTAAAGCGCCGGGTCGGCGCTGATGAAAACTTGGCACATACGGCATTCCAAACCAGACAGGGCAGGCGGCAATGGTGGCCACCTGCCCCGGGGTTTGTCAAACCTCGGTGCGTGGGCCGGTTACAGGGTGATCTGCGTGCCCAGCAGTTTCAGGAACTGCGCCATCCAGGCCGGATGGGCGGGCCAGGCCGGGGCGCTGACCAGGTTGCCCTGGGTGTGCGCCTGATCGACCGGAATGTCCACATAGCTGCCGCCGCCCAGGATCACTTCCGCGCGGCAGGCCGGGTAGGCCGAGCAGGCACGGCCTTGCAGCACCCCGGCCCCGGCCAGCAGCTGGGCGCCGTGGCAGATGGCGGCCACGGGCTTGTCGGTATCGAAGAAGTGGCGCACGGCGGCGCACACGGCCTCGTCGTTGCGCAGGTATTCGGGGCCACGGCCACCGGGGATGACCAGGGCGTCGTAGTCCGCCGGGTCGATGTCGGCAAACGTGGCGTTCAGCGTGAAGTTGTGGCCCGGCTTTTCGCTGTAGGTCTGGGCGCCTTCGAAGTCGTGGATGGCCGTCTTGATCTGCTCGCCCGCCTGCTTGTTCGGGCAGACCGCATCGACCCGGTGGCCTACGGCCAGCAGGGTCTGGAACGGCACCATGGTTTCGTAGTCCTCGCAGTAGTCACCGCAGATCATCAGGATTTTCTTGCTGGCCATGTCTGTCTCCTTCGTTGGCAAAAAAACCATTGTCTGCCCCCACCCGGCAACGCGGGTATTAGCCGATTACTACGCGGCGGCACACGCTGGGGCTACAGGCGGCGGGTCATGTACAGCGCTCCGGCGCCGTAGCTGTCCAGGTGCTGCTGCTCGATAGGGCTGGTGACTTTTTGCTCGGCAAACCCGTAGCGCTGCCAGAACCGGCTGGAGCCTTGCACCGCCACCAGGGCCATGTGCGCCACGGCGCGGGAGCGGGCCAGCTCCATCAGCCGGAGAACCAGGGCATGGGCTACCTTCTGCCCGGCCAGCGCCGGCAGCACCGAGATGTCGTGCAGGTACAGCGCCGGGGCGGCCTGCGGCGGCGGGGGGTCGAAGTCGCCATTGAGTGCCGTGATATGGCCCACCGCCGACCAGTACGCCGCCGCATAGGCCAGCAGCCCGGATTCACCGGGGCGCTCCACGCCCAGGGAACACTGGTGCCCGGCGGCCAGGCGCCGGGCAAAGACGGCGCGGCTTTCACAAAACTGGACGCCATACGCCTGGGTCTGGATGTGCAGCAGGCTGTCCACATCGGCAGCCGTCAGGGGCCGGATGGCCCAATGGTTCACGGGGGCAGACACTACAGCGGACATGACCGGCACAGACCTCCTTCAGCAAGACGAAAAAGAGCGTAAACAGGTTCCAAGGGTAATGGAAATTGCTGATTTTGCAGATAGGAAAAACCGAACACAACGCAAATAAGAATTATTATCATAAGAACAACTTTTGGAGAGATTGCCATGACTGCCCTGACCACCCTGCTGCGCCGCCACCAGCGTACCCTGCTGAAAACCTTGAGCTACTACTGCCTGCACATCACCGTGGCCATCGGCGTGGCGTATGCCGTGACGGGCAACCTGTGGGTGGCCATGACCCTGAGCCTGCTGGAGCCGACCGTGCAGATGCTGTTCTTTTTCGTCCATGAAAAGCTCTGGGATCGTAAAAAACAAGAGCGCCTTCCGCTGAATCAGTGGGAAATCAACGATGAAAAGCCTATGAAAACGGCATGAATCAAGCGCAAATAGCTTCTTTTTATATGTATGCCGATATTGCATACCTGAAAGTTAATCTGTTTGACCCAGGGGCCGATCGCAGGCGCAGCAGGCGAACAGGGGCAGCGGCCTACAATGCCCGTTTCCTTTGACAAACCGCCTGCGCCCGCATCGCGCGGCCGCAGGCCCTCTCTGCGCTTCACGCCCGCCTGCCATGCCTCAGAACACTCCCTCCCCGGCCCTGATCGATAAAAAAGCGCTGCTGCGCCAGTCGGCGCTGGAGTACCACCAGTTTCCCAAGCCCGGCAAGGTGGCCATTGCCGCCACCAAACCCATGGGCAACCAGCACGACCTGGCGCTGGCCTACTCCCCCGGCGTGGCTGCGCCCTGCGAGGAAATCGTCAAGGACCCTGCCGCCGCCTTCAAATACACCAGCCGGGGCAACCTGGTGGGCGTGATCTCCAACGGCACCGCCGTGCTGGGCCTGGGCGACATCGGTGCGCTGGCCTCCAAGCCGGTGATGGAAGGCAAGGGCGTGCTGTTCAAGAAGTTCGCCGGGGTGGATGTGTTCGACATCGAGATCGACGAGAAGGACCCGCAGAAGCTGGTGGAAGTGATCGCCGCACTGGAGCCGACCTTCGGCGCCATCAACCTCGAAGACATCAAGGCGCCCGACTGCTTCTACGTCGAGCGCGAGCTGCGCAAGCGCCTGAACATTCCCGTTTTTCACGACGACCAGCACGGCACGGCCATCACCGTGGCCGCCGCCATGGTCAATGCCCTGAAGGTGGCGGGCAAGAAGATCGACGAGGTCAAGCTGGTCGCCTCCGGCGCGGGCGCTGCCGCCCTGGCCTGCCTGAATCTGCTGCTGGTGCTGGGGCTGAAGCGCGAAAACGTCTTCGTCACCGACCTGGCCGGCGTGGTCTACGAAGGTCGCACCGAGCTGATGGACGAGGACAAGGCCCTGTTCGCGCAAAAAACCGAGCTGCGCACCCTGGGCCAGGTGATCGAGGGCGCAGATGCCTTCCTGGGCCTGTCCGCCGGCAACGTGCTGAAAAAGGACATGGTCGCCAAGATGGCCGCCACGCCCATCATCTTCGCCCTGGCCAACCCCAACCCGGAAATCCTGCCCGAAGATGTCAAGGCCGTGCGCGATGACGCCATCATCGCCACGGGCCGCACGGACTACCCCAACCAGGTAAACAACGTGCTGTGCTTCCCCTATATCTTCCGGGGCGCACTGGACTGCGGGGCCACCACCGTCACCAAGGAGATGGAAGTGGCCGCCGTCCACGCCATTGCCGATCTGGCCCAGGCCGAGCAAAGCGAGGAAGTGGCCGCCGCCTACGTCGGCCAGCCGCTGTCCTTCGGGCCGGAATACCTCATCCCCAAGCCGTTCGACCCGCGCCTGATGCTGATCGTCGCCCCCGCCGTGGCCCAGGCCGCCGCCGACTGCGGCGTGGCCCTGCGCCCGATTGCCGACATGGCTGCCTACCGCGAGCAGCTCAAGACCTTCGTCTACGCCTCGGGCACCATGATGAAACCCATCGTCATGACCGCCAAGGCCGCCACCAAGAAGCGCGTGGCCTACGCCGAGGGCGAGGAAGAGCGCGTGCTGCGTGCTGCGCAGATCGTGGTGGACGAACGCATCGCCCGCCCCACGCTGATCGGCCGCCCGCTGGTCATTGCCCAGCGCATCGAAAAATTCGGCCTGCGCCTGCAGGAAGGGCGCGACTACGACATCGTCAACGTCGAGCATGACGAGCGCTACCACGACTTCTGGCAGACCTACCACCGGATGACCGAGCGCAAAGGCATCACCGAGCCGATGGCCAAGATCGAAATGCGCCGTCGCCTGACCCTGATCGGCACCATGCTGCTGCACAAGGGCGAGGTGGACGGCCTGATCTGCGGCACCTGGGGCAGCACGGCCCTGCACCTGAACTACATCGACCAGGTGATTGGCCGGCGTCCCGGCACCCTGACCTACGCCTGCATGAACTGCCTGCTGCTGCCCGAGCGCCAGGTGTTCATCGTCGATACCCACGTCAACTACGACCCCAGCGCCGAGCAGCTGGCCGAAATCACCCTCATGGCCGCCGAAGAGATCAAGCGCTTCGGCATCAAGCCCAAGGTGGCCCTGCTCTCGCACAGCAATTTCGGCTCCAGCAACCAGCCCAGCGCCGTCAAAATGCGGGCCACCCTGGAGCTGCTGCGCGTGCAGGCGCCGTGGCTGGAAGTGGATGGCGAAATGCACGGCGACGTGGCCCTGGACGGCGAAGCCCGCCTGGAGCTGATGCCGCACAGCACGCTGGAAGGCGACGCCAACCTGCTGGTGCTGCCCAATATCGACGCGGCCAACATCAGCTACAACCTGCTCAAGCAGGCCGCGGGCGGCGGTATCGCCATCGGCCCGGTGCTGCTGGGCGCCGACCAGCCGGTGCATGTCCTCACCCCCAGCGCCACCGTGCGCCGCATCGTGAACATGACGGCGCTGACCGTCGCGGACGCCAACGCCGGGCGCTAACGGCCCCCCAGCCTGCCGTGCGCCCTTCGGCCACCAACCGGGCCGCAGTGGCCCGGCAGGCTTGCTTTTTCAGGGGGGCTCCTTCACACTTGCGCCCGTTTTCAAGCCTCCCCCACCCTTCTTTTTCCGGCCGTGTCCTCGTCCCTGTCTCCCCTTGCCGTGCTGCGCCGCTGGCGCATGGCCGCCCTGGCGCTGTCCACCTGCGTGCTGCACAGCGCCTGCGCCTACGAGCCGTCCCAGGTCACCCTGGCCGAACTGCCCGTGCAGGCCCGCACCACGTATGAGCGCATCCTGAGCGGCGGCCCCTTTCCCTACGACAAGGACGGCAGCATCTTCGGCAACCGCGAACGCCTGCTGCCGGCCGAAAAACGCGGCTACTACCGCGAATACACCGTGAAAACCCCGCGCCAGCGCAGCCGGGGGGCGCGGCGCATCGTCTGCGGCGGCTGGCAGCCCACGCGCCCCCAGGCCTGCTACTACACCGCCGACCACTACGCCAGCTTCACCCGTATCGCGCCCTAACCGCCCACTGCTTCCGCCATGACCGCTGCCCTCCCCGACCTGCTGAACAATGTGCCCCCGCAAGTGGTGCAGTCCATCCGGGCCTTCCGCATTCCCGATCTGCAGGCGGCAGCGCAGGCCGGCGGCCAGCATTTTCTGTACGCCAACTTCGCCGACATCGAAACCAAGGCCGAGGCGCTGGAGCTGATTGGCCGGGAGTTTCACCTGCCCGCGCACTTCGGCAAGAACTTCGATGCCCTGTACGACTGCCTGACCGATCCGCTGGCCCGTGCCTGCCGCCAGCCGGGGTTTGTCGTCGTACTCGACCAGTTGCCCGTCGCCCCCAAGTTCGACAAGGACGTGCGCGAGCAATTGCTGGACTGCTTTCGCGATGCGGCCGAGTTCTGGGCCGAACAGAACGTGCCGTTTCGCTGCTTCTACTCCTACCTGTGATGCAACGAAATCAGGAGCTTCTACCGCTTGCCGTCAAAGCATCTGAATAAAAAAAGACCCTGAAAACAAGAAAGCACCCGCGCGAGGTGCTTTCTTTTTTAATGCGCAGTCTTATTGCGCCGGGTCGCCGGCCGTGGCCGCCATGGCCCCGATCACCTGTGCCACGGCGGCGGTGAGCTTTTTGGCGTAGGGCAGGTGCAGGAACTCGTTGGGGCCGTGGGCGTTGCTCTTGGGGCCGAGGACGCCACAGACCATCATCTGCGCCTTGGGGAAACCCTGGGCGAGCATGTTCATCAGCGGAATCGTGCCGCCCTGACCGATGTAGCCGCAGTCCGCGCCGAAGTGGGCGCGGCTGGCGGCGTGCAGGGCCTGCTCGAACCACGGCGTCATGCCCGGCGCGTTCCAGCCGTTGGCGCTGGACGCGCCCTCGAACGTCACCTTGGCGTGGTACGGTGCGTTGTCTTCCAGCAGGGCTTTCAGCTCCTGCACGCAGGCGGCGGCATCGGCCAGCGGCGGCAGGCGCAGGCTGAGCTGGAAGGCGGTGTAGGGCCGCAGCACGTTGCCCGCGTCGCGCAGGGCGGGCAGCCCTTCCGCGCCGGTGACGGACAGGGTCGGCTCCCAGGTGCGTTTGAGCAGCGCTTGCGCCGGGTCATCCGTCATGGGCAGGGCAAAGCCGCCGGGGCCGCCGCAATCGTGCTGCGCCCAGGGGAAGTAGTTCCACGCGGCATCGCCCAGAATCGCCGCCGTGGCCTGGGCCTGGGCGATGCGTTCCTGCGGAATGGCGCTGTGGAAGCTGGCGGGCAGCACGCGGCCTGTGCGGCTGTCTTCCAGGCGATCGAGCACCTGGCGCAGGATGCGAAACGACGATGGCACCACGCCCGAGGCATCGCCCGAATGCACGCCTTCGGTCAGGATTTGCACCTTCAGCGTGCCGCTGGCCATGCCGCGCAGGCTGGTGGTCAGCCACAACTGGTCGTAGTTGCCCGCGCCGCTGTCCAGGCAAATCACCAGGCCCACGTCGCCCAGCCGGGATTTGAGCGCATCGACATAGGGCAGCAGGTCGCCGGAGCCGCTTTCCTCGCTGGTTTCGATCATGCCGACGATGCGCGGGTGCGGCGTGTTCTGGCTTTTCAGCGCCTGGATGGCGGCGATACTGGCGTAGATGGCATAGCCGTCGTCCGCACCGCCCCGGCCATAGAGCTTGTCGCCGTCGATCACCGGCGTCCACGGCCCCAGGTCGCGGCGCCAGCCGTCGAACTCGGGCTGCTTGTCCAGGTGGCCGTACATCAGCACCGTGGGGCTGGCGGCGGCGTTGGCCTGCGTGCCGTCCACTTCAAAAAACAGCAGCGGCGTGCGCCCCGGCAGGCGCACGATCTCCAGCTTGAGGCCTGCCACCTTTTGCGCCTCCACCCACGCAGCAGCGTTGCGCACCACCTGCTCCAGCAGCCCCTGCTGCTGCCAGTCGGGGGCGAACATGGGCGATTTGGCCGGAATGGCGATGTAGTCCTTGAGCTGGGGAATGATGCTGCTGTCCCACTGGCTAGTTACTTGCTCCAGCGCCTGGCTGGGGTTGAAGGATGAATCAGTCATAAAAAACAAAGCTAGTTTCAAGTCAGCGCTGGCCGCCATCAGGCAAGTTAGGCAGTAAAGCGGCCAGTTGTTCGCGGGCAATCACATGCCCATGCGCGGCAGCCTTGGCAATCCACATCAGCGCCAAGGCATTGTGGTCCTCGCCCGGCTCACCCAGCCGGGCCGCGTGCAGCAGGCCCAGCCAGTGCATGGCATCGGCCTCGCCCTGTTCGGCTGCCCGCTCTAGAAAATAATGGGCAATGCGCGTATGACCCTGCCCCCCCCCTCCCCCGACGCTGAAGTCTGCGCAGCCGCGCCGCGCAAGGCAATCAGTGCAAATTTGGCACCCATTTCGGCCTGGGCCAGCGCATCGCCCTGGTCGGCGGCCACCAGGGTCTGCACATCTTCCGCGCCCCAGGTGGGGCACAGCGCAACGTCCATCGCTTGCTGCACCACCGCAAAAGGCACCTGCGCACGCGTGCCATCGCCCAAGCGGGGCACCAATCCATCCTCTATGCGCCGCTGCCAGGTGCGCAGGCTGCGCCCGGTCAGGATGGCGGCGGTGTGAAGGCTGATGGAAGGCGGGGCGTCTGGATGGGCGGCGGCAATCATGCCTGCATTGTAGGGAGGCTTACGGCGCAGTTCCCGCCTTCAAATGTCGCCATTTTTCTGCGACATGCCGAGTGTCTTGATTTTTGAGCGACATGCGCAGGGGAGAAAGCGGGTTTTGTCTGTTGATTGCCACGACACGGGGCGGTATTGCAGCGGTTTTTCGAGTGTTTAAAGGTTGGCACGGGGGTTGCTATTACCGGTGCGTCTTTAATTTTTTACTCACTTGAAGGAGCTGGTTATGAAACGTACTCTGCGTTCCATGCAAAAGGGTTTCACCCTGATTGAACTGATGATCGTGGTGGCGATTATTGGTATTTTGGCGGCTGTGGCTTTGCCAGCGTATCAGGACTATACGGCACGGGCGAAAACAGCGGAAGTTATTTTGGCAGCCAGCACTGCACGTACTTGCGTGAGCGAAAGTGCCCAGGTTGGCACAAACCCTGATGACTGCGATGCAGATTTCCAGGCAACCAAGTATGTTAGCGGTATTACTGTTAGCGCTGCAGGTGTCGTGGTTGCCACTGCCCAAGATGATTTGAATGGTTTGACAATTACACTCACGCCCCAAAAGGGTACTGGAGCTGCCGCAGCAGCAGCTGTCGCCACCGACTTTACGATGGCCCCTGTTACCATTACTGAATGGGTGTGCACCGGCGCTGCAACAGGTTCAGCAAAAAACAGTTGGCTGCCTGCTAACTGCCGTTAAGCAACAGAAGGAGATGCACCCATGAGTAGAAAATTTGAACATGAAGGAAAAACCTTCGAGATTCGTGAAGCAGTTTTAAATAATTGCTATGCGGTTAGAGTATTTTTGGATAACAAACCGGTTAGCCCAAAATATTCGGCCACACTAGAAGTTGGTCATGATTACTTTTCTCAACAGCAGGCACGCATAGTGGACGAACTTGCCAAGACTGCAGAGAGCGACATTCGCAATGGCCTCTACTTTCAAGACTAGCCCTGCGCTCAAACGGAACCGCGCTAAAAGCAAGTAACCCGGATAAGCCAAGCGTATCCGGGTAATACTTCCAAGGCGTTTGCTTTGAAAAAGGCAGACGCCTTTTCTTTATCCAACTACCGCGTGGCTGCGCGGTAGTTTTATGGGGGTCTTACAACCCCAGCATGATTTGCAGGTTCTGCACCGCCGCGCCGCTGGCGCCTTTGCCCAGGTTGTCCAGGCGGGCGATCAGCACGGCGTGGTGGTAGTCGTCGTTGCCGAACACGCGCAGCTCCAGGTAGTTGGTATCGGCCAGGGTATCGGCGGCCAATTTCAAATCTTCGGTGGCGGGCAGCACTTTTACCCACTGCTCGGGCGTATTGGTTTTGGCGTAGTGCGCGGCCAGCACGTCATGCACATCGGCCACGCGCGGGCGGCCCGGCAGGGTATCGAGGTGCAGCGGCAGCTCCACCAACATGCCCTGACGGAAGTTGCCCACCGCAGGAATGAAGATGGGCCGGCGCGTGAGGCCCGTGTAGCGCAGGATTTCCGGGATGTGCTTGTGCGCCAGCCCCAGGGCATAGGCTTCGTGCGGGGCGGCGCTGCCGGACTCGTAGGCCTCGATCATGGGCCGCCCGCCGCCGGAGTAGCCGGAGATGGAGGGCAGCGCCAGCGGCATATCGGGCGGCACCAGCCCGGCATCGACCAGGGGGCGCAGCAGCGCAATCGCGCCGGTAGCGTAGCAGCCGGGGTTGCTCACGCGGCTGGCGCTGCGGATGGCGTCCAGCTGGCCCGGGGCCAGTTCGGCAAAGCCGTACACCCAGTCAGGCGCCACGCGGTGCGCGGTCGAGGCGTCGATGATCTTGATGGTCTTGCCGGTTTGCGCCGTGATGGCATCCACCATGGCCGCCGTCTCCCGCGCCGCGTCGTCGTGCAGGCACAGGATGACCACGTCCACCCCGGCGATCAGGGTGCGTTTGGCGGCGGGGTCCTTGCGCAGTTCGGGGGCAATGCTGACCAGTTCGATTCCGGCCATGTCCGCCAGGCGCTCGCGAATCTGTAAACCGGTGGTACCCGCTTCGCCATCAATAAAAATTCTGTGCATGTGTGAAAAATCCTCCATTCGGCCTGGTGCGCGGCCTGCGCAAGAAACGCATTGTCCTGCAGGTGTTGCACCTTGCGCATTGAAAGCATTTTTTCAAAGACTGATGTGCGCAAGTGACCACTAGCCCATGGTGTAAGACTGTGTTAGACCTGCGTGGTACATTCCGCGATTGCCATGCCTTGCACCCTCAGGCAGTGTGGTTACCATGGGGTTACTGCACGTTGTCGGGGGCGGAAAAGCGGGCATTCCCCCCTCCGTTACTGAGAGACACACACGCATGAAAATTCATGAATACCAAGGCAAGGAAATCTTGCGTCAATTCGGCGTGCCCGTACCCCGTGGCATTGCCGCTTTCACCGTACAAGAAGCTGTGGAAGCTGCCCAGAAACTCGGCGGCCCCGTATGGGTGGTGAAAGCCCAGATCCACGCCGGTGGCCGGGGCAAGGGCGGCGGCGTGAAAGTGGCCAAGACGCTGGACGATGTGAAAACCCTGTCTGAACAAATCCTGGGGATGCAACTGGTCACGCACCAGACCGGCCCGGAAGGCCAGAAAGTGCGCCGCCTGTACATCGAAGACGGTGCCGACATCAAGAACGAGCTGTACGTATCGCTGGTCACCGACCGCGCCACGCAAAAAGTGGCGCTGATCGCCTCCAGCGAAGGCGGCATGGACATCGAGGAAGTGGCCCACTCCACCCCCGAGAAGATCATCACCGAGATGATCGACCCCCTGACCGGCATCACCGAAGCCCAGTCGCGCAAGGTGGCAGCGGCCATCGGCCTGGAAGGCAAGTCCATCGACCAGGCGGTTGCACTGTTTGCCAACATCTACAAGTGCTACATGGATACCGACGCTTCGCTGGTCGAGATCAACCCTCTGAACTGCGACTCCAAGGGCGACCTGATGGCCCTGGACGCCAAGTTCAACTTTGACGCCAACGCCCTGTTCCGCCACCCCGACATCGTGGCCCTGCGCGACCTGGACGAAGAAGACCCTGCCGAAATCGAAGCCAGCAAGTTCGACCTGGCCTACATCAGCCTGGACGGCAACATCGGCTGCCTGGTGAACGGCGCCGGTCTGGCCATGGCCACCATGGACACCATCAAGCTGTTCGGCGGCGAACCGGCCAACTTCCTGGACGTGGGCGGCGGCGCCACCGCCGAGAAAGTGACCGAAGCCTTCAAGATCATGCTCAAGAACGAGAAGGTCGAAGGCATCCTGGTGAACATCTTCGGCGGCATCATGCGCTGCGACACCATCGCCACCGGCGTGGTCACCGCCTGCAAGGCCGTGAACCTGTCCGTGCCCCTGGTCGTGCGCATGAAGGGCACCAACGAAGAGCTGGGCAAGCAAATCCTGGCCGACAGCGGCCTGCCGATCATCGCTGCCGACACCATGGCCGAAGCCGCCACCAAGATCGTGGCCGCCGTCAAGTAAACCGCCCAGGAAAGAGCAACCATGTCTATCTTTATCAATAAAGACACCAAAGTCATCACCCAGGGCATTACCGGTAAGACCGGCCAGTTCCACACGGAAAAATGCCAGGAATACGCCAACGGCAAGAACTGCTTCGTGGCGGGCGTGAACCCGAAAAAAGCGGGCGAACGCATTTTCGACATCCCGATCTACGGCTCGGTCAAGGATGCCGCCAAGGAAACCGGCGCCACCGTCTCGGTGATCTACGTGCCGCCCGCAGGCGCTGCCGCCGCCATCTGGGAAGCGGTCGAAGCCGACCTGGACCTGGCCATCTGCATCACCGAAGGCATCCCCGTGCGCGACATGCTCGAAGTGCGCAACAAAATGCGTGCCAAGGTGGCTGCCGGCGGCAAGGAAACCCTGCTGCTCGGCCCCAACTGCCCCGGCCTGATCACCCCCGACGAAATCAAGATCGGCATCATGCCCGGCCACATCCACCGCAAGGGCCGCATCGGCGTGGTGTCGCGCTCCGGCACGCTGACCTATGAAGCCGTGGCCCAGCTGTCCGAACTGGGCATCGGCCAATCGTCCGCAGTCGGCATCGGCGGCGACCCGATCAACGGCCTGAAGCACATCGACGTGATGCGTGCCTTCAACGACGACCCCGATACCGACGCCGTGATCATGATCGGCGAAATCGGCGGCCCCGACGAAGCCGAAGCCGCCCAGTGGTGCAAGGCCAATATGAAAAAGCCCATCGTCGGCTTCATCGCCGGCGTGACCGCCCCCGCTGGCAAGCGCATGGGCCACGCCGGTGCGCTGATCTCCGGCGGCGCCGACACGGCAGACGCCAAGCTGGCCATCATGGAAGAGTGCGGTTTCACCATCACCCGCAACCCTTCTGAAATGGGCCGTTTGCTGCAAGGTCTGCTCAAGAAGGCATAAGCGCCGCAGCACGGCTGCTGGCACAACACAACCCCGTCAGGCATCGCCCGGCGGGGTTGTTTTTTTGTGCCAGCCCCAAAGGGTCTCAAGGCAAATAAAAAAATAGCTGCTACCGCTGGTATTTACTGAGTTTCAGGCTTTTTTATACCTAAAACCTTTTAAATACCTGCGGTAGCAGCTCTTTTTTTGATAGATGGCGATTACACCACCGCCCCCGCGTTGGGGTCGTTCGGATCGTGGTCTTTCCTGGTGGCTTTGACCAAATCCTCGCGCTTGACGCCCAGCCACATGACGATGGCCGAACCCACGAAGACCGAGGAATAAATGCCGAACAGAATGCCGATGGTCAGCGCCAGCGCAAAGTAGTGCAGGCTGGGGCCGCCGAAGAAGAACATCGCCAGCACCACGGCCTCGGTCGAGGCGTGGGTGATGATGGTGCGGCTCATGGTCGAGGTGATGGCGTGGTTGATCACGTCCGGCGTGCTGATGGCGCGGGTCTTGCGGAATTTCTCGCGGATACGGTCGAACACCACCACCGATTCGTTTACCGAATAGCCCAGCACGGCCAGCACCCCCGCCAGCACCGAGAGCGAAAATTCCCACTGGAAGAAGGCGAAAAAGCCCAGGATGATGACCACGTCGTGGAAGTTGGCGAACGCTGCCGCCACGCCGAACTTCCATTCAAACCGGAAGGCCAGGTACACGATGATGCCCACCAGCACCACGACCAGGGCCAGGATGCCGTTGGTCATCAGCTCCTCGCCCACCTGGGGGCCGACGAACTCGGTGCGGCGCAGGGTGACGCTGTCATCCTGCGCCTTGAGGGTTTGCAGCACCTGCTCGCTTTGCTGGGCCGAGGTCACGCCCTTTTGCACGGGCAGGCGGATCATCACGTCGCGCGAGGTGCCGAAGTTCTGCACCACCACGTCCTTGTAGCCCAGGCCGTTCACCGACTCGCGCACCTTGGGCAAATCGGCCGCCTGGGCATAGGTCACTTCCATGACGGTGCCACCCGTGAACTCCACCGACAGGTGCAGTCCGCGCGTGGTCAGGAAGAACACGGCCAGGACGAAGGTAATGATCGAAATCACGTTGAAGATCAACGCGTATTTCATGAAGGGAATGTCTTTGCGGATGCGGAAGAACTCCATGTCATCCTCCTTTATCGGGTTTCAGCCACGGGCGGGCGGCCCGGGTCGGCCAGGGGCGTGGAAACAATGGCCGCAGCAGCAGAGGCTGTCGGCGTTTCTGTGGCCTCGCCCTCGGGCTTCCAGACCTGGCCGATGGCCAGGCCCTTGAGCTTCTTGCGCCCGCCGTACCACAGGTTCACCAGCCCGCGCGAGAAGAACACGGCCGAGAACATGCTGGTCGCAATGCCGATGCAATGCACCACGGCAAAGCCGCGCACCACGCCCGAGCCGAAGGCCAGCAGCGCCAAGCCGACGATGAGCGTGGTCAGGTTGGAGTCCAGAATCGTCGCCCAGGCGCGGTCGTAACCGGCGTGGATGGCCGCCTGCGGCGACATGCCGCCGCGCAGCTCCTCGCGAATGCGTTCGTTGATCAGCACGTTCGAGTCGATGGCCACACCCAGCGCCAGCGCCATGGCGGCAATGCCGGGCAGCGTCAGCGTGGCTTGTAGCATGGACAAAACGGCCATCAGCAGCAGCAGGTTCACCCCCAGGGCGATGGTCGAGAACACGCCGAACAGCATGTAGTACACGCACATGAAGACGGCGATGGCCACCATGCCCCAGACCACGGAGTCGATACCGCGCTGGATGTTGTCGGCGCCCAGGCTGGGGCCGATGGTGTATTCCTCGATGATTTCCATCGGCGCGGCCAGCGAACCGGCCCGCAGCAGCAGCGAAGTGTCGTTGGCTTCCATGGTGGTCATGCGGCCCGAGATCTGCACCCGGCCCCCGCCGATTTCGCTGCGGATCACCGGCGCCGTGACGACTTCGCCCTTGCCCTTTTCAAACAGGATGATCGCCATGCGCTTGCCGATGCTCTCGCGCGTAATGTCCTTGAACACCCGGGCGCCCTTGGCATCCAGTGTCAGGTTCACGGTCGGCTCCTGCGTCTGGCTGTCGAAGCCGGGCTGGGCATCGGTCAGGTTCTCGCCGGTCAGGATGACCTGCTTTTTCACGATCACGGCCTGGCCGTTGCGATCCAGGTAGCGCTCCGCGCCAAACGGCACCGGCCCGGTGCCCATTTCGGCGGCACGGCCTTCGGTGGACTCGTCCACCATGCGCAGCTCCAGCGTGGCGGTGCGGCCCAGGATGTCCTTGGCCTTGGCCGTGTCCTGCACGCCGGGCAGCTGCACGACGATGCGGTCCAGCCCCTGCTGCTGGATCACCGGCTCGGCCACGCCCAGCTCGTTGATCCGGTTGTGCAGGGTGGTGATGTTCTGTTTCAGCGCCTGCTCCTGCACCTTGCGCAGGGCTTCAGGCTTGATGCTGGCGCGGATGCGCTGGTCGCTGCCGCTGCCCAGCACCTCGGCCTGCAGATCGGGCAACTGGTCGGCAATCAGGTTGCGCGTGGCGGTAATGTCGGCATCGCTGCGCAAACGGATTTCCACCGTTTGTCCATCCCGGTTGATACCGCCATGGCGAATGCCCTTGTCGCGCAGCATGGTGCGCAGGTCGCCGGCCAGCGACTCGGCCTTCTTCGTCAGCGCCGCCTCCATGTCCACCTGCAGCATGAAATGCACGCCGCCGCGCAAGTCCAGCCCCAGGTACATGGGCTGCGCTCCCAGCGCCGAAAGCCAGGCGGGGGTGCGCGGCACCAGGTTCAGCGCCACGATATACATCGGGTCGGCGGGGTCGGCGATGAGCGCTTTTTCAATGACGTCCTTGGCCTTGAGCTGCTCGTCGGGCGTGGTGAAACGTGCCCGCACGGAAGCGCCTTCCAGGCCCAGGGTGTCGGGCGGTACGCCCGCAGCCTGCAAGGCCGTTTCCACCTGCTTCAAGGTGGTCAGATCGATTTTGACGGTGGCTTTGGCGGACGAAACCTGCACGGCAGGCGCCTCGCCAAAAAAATTAGGCAGGGTGAAAATCACCCCGATGAGCAACGCTATCCCTAAGATAGCGTACTTCCAAAGCGGGTAACGGTTCATGGTGGCGCAAAAGGGTCAAGACCTGCAGTGCGCTGCAGGACAGCGCCCCTGCAGCCAGAGTTATTTCAAGGAGCCTTTGGGCAGAACTTGGGTGACAGCCTGGCGCTGCAGCTGCACCTTGACGCCGCTGGCAATTTCAACGAACAGATTTTGCTCGTCCAGATCCACGACACGGCCCAGCAGGCCGCCGGCCGTTGCCACTTCATCGCCCTTGGCCAGGGCCTCGACCATGGCGCGGTGTTCCTTCTGGCGTTTCATCTGCGGGCGGATCATGATGAAGTACAGCGCAACGAACATCAGTACCAGGGGCAGCATGCTGCTCAGCTGGCTCATCATGTCGCCACCGGCAGCCGAGGTGGTTTGGGCAAAAGCAGAGGAAATGAACACGAGAAAAACTCCACAGAAAAGGGGAAAAACGGCCCGGAGAGCCTGACCTGAACGCCTGAAAAACCAAGGATTTAGGCCAACGCTTGCCAAAGTGCAGGTACGGAACCCTTCATTGTAGGGCCGTCCACCGCAGCAAGTCGTCAAAACCCGGGCGCGTCTGCTGGGCAGAGTCCAGAAAAACGAATCCGGGTTTTTACCAAGTTTGTCACTTTGGTGGCTGACACGACGCAAAACTTCTACGCTTGGCCCCATTTTTCCGCCCGACCCAATTCCCTGCGGCGCCGCTTGCCCCCTACACTTGCGCCCGCGGTTTTTTGTAAGGAGACAATAAGTATGCGCATTTTGATTGCAGAAGATGACCAGGTGCTGGCCGACGGCCTGTTGCGCAGCTTGAGAAACTCCGGCGCCGTGGTCGATCACGTCGCCAATGGCGCCGAAGCCGACACCGCCTTGCTGACGCACAATCATTTCGATCTGCTGATCCTGGATCTGGGCCTGCCGCGCGTCCACGGCCTGGAAGTGCTGCGCCGCCTGCGTGGCCGGGGCGACAGCCTGCCGGTGCTGATCCTGACCGCCGCCGACGCCATCGAGGAGCGCGTCAAAGGGCTGGACCTGGGCGCGGACGACTACATGGCCAAACCCTTCAGCCTGCAGGAACTGGAAGCACGGGTACGGGCACTCACGCGCCGGGGCATGGGCAGCCCCAGCAGCACCATCAAGCACGGCCCGCTGACCTACGACCAGGCCGGGCGCGTGGCCACCATCGACGGCAAGATGGTCGAACTCTCCGCCCGCGAGCTGGGCCTGCTGGAAGTGCTGCTGCAACGCGCCGGGCGGCTGGTGAGCAAGGAACAACTGGTCGAGCGCCTGTGCGAATGGGGCGAGGAAGTGAGCAACAACGCCATCGAGGTCTACATCCACCGCCTGCGCAAGAAAATAGAAAAAGGCCCCATCCGTATCGCCACGGTGCGGGGCCTGGGGTATTGCCTGGAGAAGATTACCCCCTAGCCCGTCATACCCGACGCAACCGCTCCAGCTGCGCCTGCGCCACCGGATGCCCCAGCGCAGCCGCTTTTGTCGCTTGTCTGCTCCTGGTTTCACAATTACCGAATGGGTATGTACCGGTGCCGCAACAGGCACGGCAAAAGCCAGCTGGCTACCTGCAAACTGCCGTTAATCGCTAATAATACTTACTTTAAAAACCCTTTCTTTATCGAAAGGGTTTTTTATTTCTACAAACATACGGTTATTTTTAAATGCATAATAGCCCTTATATGCCATGCCTGCCTACGCGGGCATCACTGTAAATATAATTACTGTATTTTTTATTTGAGTGCCGCTGGCCGGGACTCGCCCCGGCGGGCGACCTCCTTTCTTGCACGCGCAAGAAAGGAGGCAAAGAAGGCGTGCTGCGCAGCTTGAATACCCGCCGTGGAACTCGCTTCGCGCCCTTTGGGCGCTGCGCTCGGACAGCCACGGCGAGTCAGATGGGATGCGGCTGGGGGGGTATTGGTGCTGCGCTCTGATGGATACGCTCTGCATCGGGGGGCAGGGGCGCGACTTCGCGCCCCTGCGGGCAATTTGCTTTTTTCGCCTATCCTTGCCCTACCAATGTCCCGCTATTGCCCAAGGAATTTGCCATGAGTCTGCCCGCCTGCCAAGAGCCGTTGTTCAGCCCCGACGCCTATCTGGCCTGGGAGGAGGAGCAACCCGAAAAGCATGAATACCTGAATGGCGAAGTGTTTGCGATGGCGGGCGCTTCGGAGGCGCATGTCACGATTGCGGGCAACGTTTTTATGGCCCTGCGCACCCACTTGCGCGGCGGCCCGTGTTCGGTGTTTATCTCGGACATGAAATTGCGGGTGGATGCCGCCAATGCGTATTTTTACCCCGATGTGTTCGTCACCTGCGCACAGGCCGATCAGGCGCACCGCCAATTCAAAACGGCGCCCAGCTTGATTGTGGAAGTGCTGTCGCCCAGCACCAGCGCGTATGACCGGGGGGAAAAATTTGCGGCTTACCGCAGCTTGCCCAGCTTGCAGGAGTATCTGCTGATTGATGCCGAGCGCCAGCGCGTGGAGCTGTTCCGGCGCGACACGCAGGCGGCAGCCAGTGAGGGGGAGCGCTGGCTGCTCTACCCGCTGGAAGGGGGGCAAACCATCCACCTGAATAGCGTGGATCTGGCCTTGCCGCTGGCAGCGGTGTATGCCGATGTGCGCTGGGAGCAGGAGCAAGAGCGATTGCCCGGATTGCCATGAGCGATTGTTATAAAAAAATAGCTTCTACCGCTGATAAATAAAGGATTTCAGATCGAAAACACGCTGAAATCCTTTGTTTTCAATCGGTAGAAGCTATTTTTTATGTGGTTACAAAGGGCAGTGGCTGTTAAAAACTCAATGGTGGTGCCCATGCCCGCCATGCACATGGCGGTGGGCGATTTCTTCGGTGGTGGCCGGGCGCACTTCGGTCACGGTGGCCTGGAAGCGCAACGCCTTGCCGGCCAGCGGGTGGTTGCCGTCCAGCAGCACCACCGGGCCTTTGATCTTGACCACGTTGTAGACCTGCGGCTCGCCCTGGTCGTTGGTGCCGCGCAGTTGGCCGCCGACTTTCACGCCGGGGGGAAATTCGCCCTTGGGGATGGTGCGCTTGAGGCTGTCGTCGATGGGGCCGAAGGCCTCTTCCACCGCCAGCTCTACCTGCACGCTGTCGCCGGCATTTTTCCCGGCCAGGGCGGCTTCCACTTTCGGAAAAACATTTTCATAGCCGCCGTGCAGGTAGGCCATGTGGCCTTTGTCCAGCAGTTTCAGGGCGCTGCCATTGGGCAGCAGTTCATGCACGGTGTAGTGCAGGGTGACGGCGGAGTCTTGGGTGATGGACATACGGCTTCAGCGCTAGAGAGAGAAAAACAAGGCGGCCATTGTCGCTGATGGCCGCCTTGCCGGCAGGCTGCCGCCGCTTCAGGCCGCAGGCGGCAGCTCGTCCTGCGTCTGCCCCGGCCTGCGGGCAAAGCGGCGCGGCTGGGCGCCGTGTACCGGGGCACTTTCAGCCCAGGGCCAGCCGCCGAACTGGGTGCGGCGGTAGTCGCTGATGGCCTGGTGGATTTCGGCTTCGGTATTCATGACGAAGGGACCGTAGCGGGCCACCGGCTCGGCAATGGGCCGGCCTTGCAGCAGCACCAGCTCGGCGGTTTCGGTGCCGCTGTTGTGCAGCGCAATGGCGCGGGATGGATCCAATTGCATAGCTGTATGCGCTGGTATCTGCTCGTTTTCAAGACTTAAACCATTGCCGACGTACCAATAAAGCATGCGACCAGCTTCTTTTTTTACAGCGGACGGCAATGTCCAGCGTGCGCCGGGGGCCAGGCTTATCAGCCAGACGGCGACGTCGCTGTCCGCCTGTGCGGCCCAGGAGGCCGGGGGCGGCGGCAAGGGCGCATCGGCCCCCGGCAGCGGCCCGGCCACCACGGTGACGGTGGTGGCATGGCCAGCGTCATCGCTGTGCTGCAAGCGGGGGATGGTTTCGTTCCAGTACATGGTGAAGTGGGCCGGTTCCATCTTGTGGCGGGCGGGCAGGTTGAGCCAGATCTGGAACAACTGCAACGGGTTGGGCCGGTCGGTGTGCAGCAGCGGGAACATCTCGGTGTGCTGCACGCCGCTGCCGGCCGTCATCCACTGCACGTCGCCGCCGCCGAAGCGGGCCATCGCACCCAGGGAGTCGGCATGGTCGAGCATGCCCTGGCGTACCAGAGTGATGGTTTCAAAGCCCCGGTGGGGGTGGACGGGAAAGCCCGGCACTTCCTGCCCGTGGTACATGCTCCAGCCGTCCTTGCCGCTGAAATCGCTGCCCAGATTGCGCCCGGCCAGCGACGCCGCCGGGCCGAATGCCCCATTGCCTGCCGGATAGGCATCGTTGTGGTGGGCGCAGAACAGAAAAGGGTCGATGCACGGCCACTGGGCGCCCAGCGGCAGGCGGCGCAGGATGGGGGAAGGAATGCTCATGAGACAGGCCTTTGGCGAAAGGAAGCCCAGGCGGCTCCCGATTACGGATGTCCGGTAGCTGTGGACAGACGCTTGTTTTGCCAGTAGCTGCCGGCGCAATGCACTATTGCTGAAATGGCCCCGCCGAGCTGTTTATTCCTGTACGCGGCACAGGGAGGGGCACGCCTTTTTGAGTTCCCCCGGATATTCCGGAGGGTATGGGCATGGAATTGCCAATCCCATGATTTTTTGAAGTATTGCCTCGCCGACACAGCTTGTAAGTAAAGGTGATTTGCGTCAGGCAATGCAAAGAAACTTTCTGTAGCTTATGTCGATAGGTATATTTGTTGGATTATTTATTACCGATATACAAAATTTTTTATGGATCGTATCGTCTGGTCTGCAGATCTGGATACCGGTATCAAGGAAATCGACCTCCAGCACCGCCGCATCGTCACTTATATCAACGTCTTGGGTACGCTGCGCACCTCGAAAAACCGGCAAAAACAGGCCGAGGCGATTGCCGATACGGCGCAGTACATCGAATCGCATTTTGCGTTTGAAGAAAGTTTGCTGGAACAGGTCGGTTACAGTTTTGCCGGACCGCACAAGAAAATTCACGAGCTGTTTACCCGGCGCATTACCACCATCCAGGAACGCTTTGCTGCGGGCGAGGATGTCGTCGGGGAGCTGCACAAGGGGCTCTCGCGCTGGCTGCTTGGTCATATCCGCACGGAGGACCGGGCTTATGCCGAAACGGTGAAAAAATATTTGCGGCGAACCCGCGCCCAGCAAACGGACGGCCTTCGCGTCAACGGCGACAGCCTGTTGCCCGAGCCGGAGCCGCAGGGGCAGAAACAAGGCTGGCTGGCGCGTTGGCTCGCCCGTTAACCGGTGCCTTGCCTTATCCCCGCGGCGGTATCTCCAGCCCCCGCTGTACCGCAGGCCGTGCGGTAAAAGTATCGAGCGAACGCGCGACATTCGGGAAGTCGCCCCAGCCGACCAGCTCCCCGGCATCGTAAAAACCGATCAGATTGCGCACCCAGGGGAAAACGGCCATGTCGGCAATGGTGTAGTCCTCGCCCACCATCCAGGGCCGATCGCTCAGGTGCCGGTCCAGCACGCCCAGCAGGCGTTTGGCTTCGTTCACGTAGCGGTCGCGCGGGCGTTTGTCCTCGAAATCCTTGCCGGCAAATTTATGGAAGAAGCCGAGCTGCCCGAACATCGGGCCGACGCCGCCCATCTGCCACATCAGCCATTGCAGGGTGGCATAGCGCTGCGCCGGGTCACGGGGCAGGAATTGGCCGGTTTTTTCCGCCAGATAGATCAGGATGGCGCCCGATTCAAACAACGCCAGCGGTTTTCCGCCCGGGCCGTGCGGGTCGAGGATGGCGGGGATTTTGTTGTTCGGATTCAGCGCCAGAAAGGCGGGATGAAACTGGTCGTTGTGCTCGAAACTGATGGTGTGCGCCTCGTAGGGCAGCGCCATTTCTTCCAGCGCAATCGACACTTTCACGCCGTTGGGCGTAGGCAGGGAATACAGCTGCAACACATCGGGGTTTCGGGCGGGCCATTCGGCGGTAATGGGGTGGTTCAACGGCATAGCAACAAACCTTGCAGTGAAAAGACGCTGTGATCGTACAAGGCCCATCGGTTTTCACATGGGCTTCGGCTTTTTCCGCACGGCGGGGGCGCGGGATTTTTTGCGTCCACCCAGCGGCACCTGCGCAACGGCCGGGCGCTGCCGGGAGAAGAAGCGGTCCATGGCGACGTACATGTCCGCAATCAAGTCCTTGCCATAGGCTTCTTCGATCCATTGGTATTGCTGGGCGATCAGCGGCGCGATTTCGGCAATCAGCTTTTCCGATTGCGCTGTCAGGCGTACCAACATGCGCCGCTGGTCTTCATCCATGCGGGTGCGCGTGACCAGGCCCAGGTCTTCCATGCGGGCCAATACCCCGGACATGCTCGGACTCAGGATCTGGCAAAGCTCGCAAATCTCGCGGGGCTCAAGCTGGTCGTGCTCGCTGATCGTGCGCAGGATGCGCCACTGCTGTTCGGTAATGCCGTAATGCGTCAGGATGGGGCGAAAGTGCCGCAGCAGCTCCTCACGCGCCTGTAAAAACAACTGCGGCAGGTTGCGGTAGGTGAATTGTTGGGTCATGTCTTTTTTTGTCCCTGGGCGAGTCGAGGGCACCGATTGTGAGTGGATGCCGCGCTCTTGTGGCGCGGTTCCGGCTCAACCCTATTACGCCGCAGCGTCTCCGATGGCTTTTCCCCGAAATGTTTTTCATAGTCCACCGCACACGGGCTGGAATGTATCGCCAACGCTGGGTGATTGAACTTGGCTTCCCTGGGATCAAGCAGTCGCTGCAACAAGGCACAAATGAGGCAGAAGCGGGATTTTTCCTAGGGATTTCCCGAGATTCCAGGGAAGCTCCATTGATTCACAAGCATATTAGTGATTTAATCATTTCACTAATATATTAATGATTGAAGCAGCCCCGCTTCCACAGCAAGGAGACACACCATGAATGCCCGCCAACTGTTCCTGATCGGCACCCTGTCCGCCGCAACCGCCCTGCCCGCTGTGGCGCAGGATGCCGTGACGCTAAAAATCGCGCACTTCCTGCCCTCGGTCGCGCCTGCGCAGCAGAAGGTGCTGCAACCCTGGTGCGAGGAACTGGGCAAGGCTTCCCATGGCCGCATCCAGTGCCAGTTCTTTCCGGCCATGCAGTTGGGCGGCACCCCTGCGCAGCTCGCCGATCAGGTGAAGAACGGCGTGGCCGACGTGGTCTGGACGGCACCGGGCTACTCCGCCGGACGTTTCCCGGCCATCGAGGCGTTCGAGCTGCCTTTCACCGTGCAGGACGCGACCTCCAGCTCCAGGGCACTGTGGCAGTACTACCAGCAGCACGCGCAGCAGGAGTTTTCGGCCTACAAGGTGCTGGCCTTCCATACCGACGGCGGCCAGGCCGTCCACACGTCCAGCAAGCCCGTGGCTGCGCTCAAGGACTTCGCCGGACTGAAGCTGCGTACTTCCACCCGCCTGGGCGCCAAGACCTTGCAGGCCCTGGGCGGTGCGCCTGTGGCCATGCCGCCCGCGCAGGTGACGGAAGCCATTGCCAAGGGCGTGGTCGATGGTTCCCTGGGTTCCTGGGAACTGGTGCTGCCGACCAAGCTGTCGGAAGTGACCAAGTTCCACCTGCAACCCGAAGCCGGGGCCGCCTACCCCACGGCCACCGTGCTGATGGTGCTGATGAACAAGCGCAAATACGACAGCCTGCCCGCCGACCTGAAGGCGCTGATCGACCAGACCACCGGCGAGACGATGGCTACACGCTTTGGCGAGGTGTTTGACGGCGAGGCCGCCGAGACGCGCAGGCGCGTTGCCGCCGAGGGCGGAAAGATCACCACGCTGACGGCTGCCGAGGTCGCCACCTTGCGCAAGGCCACGGCAACGGTGGATGCCGAATGGATCAAGCAGTCTGGTGAAAGAGGCTTGGACGGCAACAAGCTGCTGACCGCCGCCCGCGCCCTGGCCGGCACCAACGAATAAACCCCCGCAGAGAAGCAACAGAGGAGAGCGACATGAGTGATCCTATGGGCCAACAACCGCGCGGGCTGCACGCCTGCGAGCAGGTAGGGCATTACCTGATTCTGGCCGGCAAGGCCATGGCGATAACGGGCGGGTTGCTGTTCATCGTCCTGATCGCCATGTCGCTGGTGTCCATCGTCGGGCGCAAGCTGGGCTTCGGCTCGGTCAATGGCGACATCGAGCTGATGCAGGCAGGCACGGCGGTGGCCGCCGCCGCCTTCCTGCCGCACTGCACTCTCAAGGGCGAACACATCAAGGTGGAGTTCTTCACCGAAAACATGCGCTCCGGGATGCGCCGCCGCCTCGACGGCCTGGCCGAACTGCTGCTGGCCCTGGCCTGCGCAGCGCTGGTCTGGCGCACGGCCCTGGCGGTGCTGGAACTGCGCGAAACCCAGGAAACCACCATTTTGGTGGGCCTGCCGCTGTGGATTCCCGTGGCCCTGCTGCTGCCCAGTCTGGCGATGGTGGTGCTGTGCGCCCTCTATCGCACCTGCGTGTATTGGGCCGCGTCTGCGGTTGAAGGAGTGACGGCATGAGTGGCACGCTTATCGGCCTGATCGGCTTTGCCGTCCTGTTGGCTCTGTTGGTGTGGCGCGTCCACATCGCCATGGCCATGTTCATGACCGGGGCGGGGATTTACATCGTCACCAACCGGGGCGACCTGAGCGGTCTGCTCTACACCCTGAACAACCTCGTCTACGCCCGCGCGTCCAACTACGACTTGGCGGTGATTCCGCTGTTCATCCTGATGGGGCAGTTCGCCACCCACGGCGGCTTGTCCAAGGCGCTGTTCCGGGCGGCGGGTACGCTGGTCGGGCACTGGCGCGGCGGTATTGCCATGGCCTCGACGGCGGCCTGCGCGGCGTTTGCAGCCATCTGCGGCTCGTCGCTGGCGACGGCGGCCACCATGGGCCAGGTCGCCCTGCCGGAATTGCAGGAGCGCGGCTACTCGGGCCGCCTGGCCACCGGCACCCTGGCGGCGTCGGGCACGCTGGGCATTCTGATTCCGCCGTCGGTGCCGCTGGTCATCTACGCGGTGCTGACGCAGGAATCCATCGGCAAGCTGTTCGTCGCGGCGCTGGTGCCCGGCATCATCGCCGCCGTCGGCTACCTGCTGGTGATCGCCATCATCGTGCGGCGCGACCCGGCGTCCGGCCCGGCGGGCGACAAGGCCGGCCTGGGCGAAGTCATCCGGGCACAGATCAGCATCCTGCCGGTGCTGCTGGTGTTCGTCGTCGTCATCGTCGGCATCTATGGCGGCTGGGCCAACCCGACCGAGGCAGCCTCCATCGGCGCAGCGGCCTGCGGCATCCTGGCCCTGGTTTCGGGCGGGATGCGCACCAAGGGCTTCCTGGACAGCATCTACGGCACGGCCTGTGCCACCGGCATGATTTTCATGGTGCTGATCGGCGCCGACCTGCTCAACGCCAGCCTGGCGCTGTCGCAAATGCCGACCGAGCTGGCCACCTGGGTGCAGCAAAGCGGCATGGCCCCGATGCTGGTGCTGACCATCATCCTGATCACCTTCGTGCTGCTGGGCTGCGTGATGGATGCGCTGGCCATGATCCTGCTGACCATTCCGATCTTCTATCCCATGATCATGGGCCTGGACTTCTTCGGCCTGTCGCCCTCGGACAAATCCATCTGGTTCGGCATCCTGGCCCTGATGGTCGTGGAAATCGGGCTGGTGACCCCACCCACCGGCATGAACCTTTTCATCATCAACAAACAGGCCAAGGGCGTGCCGATGAAGGAAACCATCCTCGGCGTGGTGCCGTTCCTGGTGTCCGACTTCATCCGCATCGTGCTGCTGATTTTCTTCCCGGTGTTGTGCCTGGGCCTGCTGCACTACCTCGAATGACACGGAGAACCTGCCCCATGACCCCACCCACCATCTATGGCGTCGTCCTCAACGACGAGGCGTCGCTCCACACCGTCGGCCCGCTCGATGCGGCGCCCTACCAAGGTGCGCCCAAAGCGCCGGCCCTCTATATCAAGCCTGTCAACACCCACGCCGCCAGCGGCGCACAGGTTGCGCTGCCCCCAGGGGCGGACAGCGTCGAGGTGGGGGCCACCGTCGGCCTGGTGCTGGGCCGCACGGCCAGCCGCGTCAGCGCTGCCGATGCGCCGGACTGCGTGGCCGGGCTGGTGCTGGCCGCCGATCTGAGCCTGCCGCACGCCAGCTATTACCGCCCGGCCATCCGTGAGAAATGCTTCGACCAGTCCCTGGTGCTGTCCGGCGTGCAGCCGCTGGCGGACGTGGCCGGGCTGACCCTGGTCACGGAGATCGACGGTCAGCAGGTGGACAGCCGTCGTCTGAACGACCTGGTGCGCCCGCCCGCGCAGCTGCTGGCCGAGATCAGCGACTGGATGACGCTTTCCAGCGGCGACGTGCTGCTGGTCGGCGTGCGCTACCAGGCCCCGCAGGCCCGCGTGGGCAGCCGTGTGCGCGTGTGCTGCTCCGGTCTGGGGGCGATCGAATTTACCGTTACCGCAGACACCGCAGGAGGCCAGGCATGAAGCGCGGACGCATTTTCCACAACGGCGCCATCCACGAAGTCACGCCCGCAGACGCTGGCCGGGTACGCCTGCCCGATGGCCGCCTGCTGTTTGAAGCCGATTGCCACTGGCTCCCCCCGGTGCAGGTGGGCACGGTGTTCGCCCTGGGGCTGAACTACGCCGACCACGCCCGGGAGCTGGCCTTCCAGGCGCCCGAAGCGCCGCTGGTGTTCCTCAAAGGCCCGAACACCGTCGTCGGCCACCGCGCCCGCACGCGCCGCCCGGCAGACGCCACCTACATGCACTACGAGTGCGAGCTGGCGGTGGTCATCGGACAGACCTGCAAGCACGTCGCCAAGGCCGACGCCCTGGGCGTGGTGGCCGGCTACAGCGTGGCCAACGACTACGCCATCCGCGACTACCTGGAGAACTACTACCGCCCCAACCTGCGCGTGAAGAACCGCGACGGCTGCACGCCGCTGGGGCCGTGGCTGGTGGACGCCGTCGACGTGCCCGACCCGATGGCGCTGAAGCTGACCACCCGCATCAATGGCCGCACGACGCAGGAGGGCACGACGGCGGACATGGTGTTCGACATCGCCACGCTGATCGCCTACCTGTCCTCCTTCATGACGCTGAACCCCGGCGACGTGATTCTGACCGGCACGCCCGAGGGGCTGGCCGACACCCGGCCCGGCGACGTGGTGGAGACCGAGATCGAAGGCATTGGCTGCCTGGTGAACCACATCGTCGATGACGCCCGCTATTTCCAACCCTGATTCAGGAGTGCATCCCCATGATTGAACACATCATCAACGGCCGGAAAGTCGCCAGCGCCGAGGTGTTTGAAACCCTCAACCCGGCCACCGGCGCAGTGCTGGCCGAAGTCGCCAGCGGCGGCCAGGACGAGATCAACGCCGCCGTGGCCGCCGCCAAGGCCGCCTTCCCCGGCTGGGCCGCCACGCCCGTCAAGGAACGCGCCCGGCTGGTGCGCAAGCTGGGCGACCTGATTGCCGCCCACGTGCCCGAAATCGCCGACATGGAAACGGCGGACACCGGCCAGGTGACGAACCAGACCAAGCGCGTGCTGATTCCGCGTGCCGCCGACAACTTCTACTACTTTGCCGAGCATATCCAGCACATGCACGGCGAGACCTACGACAGCGACACCGGCCACCTGAACTACACCCTGTGGCAGCCCGTGGGCGTGTGCGCCCTGGTGTCGCCGTGGAACGTGCCCTTCATGACCAGCACCTGGAAGACCGCGCCCTGCCTGGCCTTCGGCAACACGGCGGTGCTGAAGATGTCGGAACTCTCGCCCCTGACCGCCAACCGCCTGGGCGAGCTGGCGCTGGAGGCGGGCATTCCCCCCGGCGTGTTCAACGTGGTGCATGGCTTTGGCAACACGGCGGGCGAGGCGCTGGTGTCGCACCCGGACGTGCGCTCCGTCTCGTTCACCGGCTCGACTGCCACCGGCAACCGCATCGTGCGGGCGGCGGGCCTGAAGAAGTTCAGCATGGAGCTGGGCGGCAAGTCGCCCTTCATCGTCTTTGCCGACGCGGATTACGAGCGGGCGCTGGATGCGGCCATCTTCATGATCTTCTCCAACAACGGCGAGCGCTGCACGGCGGGCAGCCGCATCCTGGTGCAGGCCAGCATCTACGAAAAATTCGTGGCCGACTACGTGGCGCGGGTGGCCAGGATCACCGTGGGCGATCCGACGGACGCGAACACCATCATCGGCCCGATGATTTCCAGGGGCCACCAGGCCAAGGTCAATTCCTACATCGAACTGGGCCAGCAGGAAGGCGCAAAACTGGTCTTCGGCGGCGGTACGCCGGTGGTGGACGACCGCTTCAAGAACGGCTTCTGGGTACAGCCCACGGTGTTTGCCGACGTGGACAACCGGATGCGCATCGCCCAGGAGGAAATCTTCGGCCCCGTGCCCGTCCTGATTCCCTTCAAGACCGAGGAGGACGCCATCCGCATCGCCAACGACACCGAGTACGGCCTGTCCTCCTACCTGTGGACGAACGACACGGGCCGCGCCCTGCGCCTGGCCAAGGCCATCGAATCGGGCATGACCTTCGTCAACAGCCAGAACGTGCGCGACCTGCGCCAGCCCTTCGGCGGCAGCAAGGCGTCCGGCACCGGGCGCGAGGGCAACCACTACAGCTACGAAGTGTTCTGCGAAGCCAAAAACATTGCCGTGTCCTACGGCAACCACCACATCCCGCGCTGGGGTGTTTGACAACCAAGGGCGTGACCGCCAAAGGAGACTGGAAATGGGACAACTCGCATTTGCCGCAAAAATCACCCACGTACCCTCGATGTACCTGTCCGAGATGGACGGGCCGCACAAGGGCTGCCGCCAAAGCGCCATCGACGGCCACAGGGAAATCAGCCGCCGTATGCGCGAGGCGGGCGTGCGCACCATCGTCGTGTTCGACACGCACTGGCTGGTCAATTCCGGCTACCACGTCAATTGCGCACCGCACTGGGAAGGGGTCTACACCTCCAACGAACTGCCGCACTTCATCAAGAACCTGCCTTACTCGTACGACGGCGTGCCCGCGCTGGGGCACGCCATTGCCCAACGTGCCACCGATGCCGGGGTGCGCACCCGGGCGCACGACAGCACCAGCCTGCAACCCGAATACGGCACCCTGGTGCCCATGCGCTACATGAACGAGGACAACCACTTCAAGGTGATTTCCGTCTCGGCCCTGTGCACGGTGCACGACCTGGAGGATTCCGTCACCCTGGGCCGCGCCGTGCGCGAGGCCATCGAGAAGGATTTCGACGGCCCGGTCGGCGTGCTGGCCAGCGGTTCGCTGTCGCACCGCTTTGCGCAGAACGGCGTGGCCGAGGAGTTCATGCACAAGGTCTGGACGCCGTTCCTGGAAAACGTCGATCACCAGGTCGTGGACATGTGGCAGCGCGGCCAGTGGAAAGAGTTTTGCGGGATGCTGCCCGAGTACGCCACCAAATGCCACGGCGAAGGAATGATGCACGACACCGCCATGCTGCTGGGCACCCTGGGCTGGGACGCCTACCAGGGCAAGGTGGAGGTGGTGACGCCCTACTTCGGCTCGTCCGGCACGGGACAGATCAACGCGGTTTTCCCCGTATGACGCAGCAATAAATATAGAAGCTGCTTCTGCTCTATATAAAAGGATTTCAAAGCATTTTCATTTTGAGATTCTTTGTCTAGCAGCGGAAGAAGCTATCAAAAGAAGAATTTCCCATGCCCCATCTGATCTATGAAATCACCGCCAACCTGGACGTGCCGGACACCGACATCCCCGGCCTGCTGCGCAAGTCCAACCAGTTGCTCATCGCCCAGGGGGGCGTGTTCCCCACCGGCGGCATCCGCTCGCGCGTGCATTGGCTGCGCGACTGGTGCGTGGCCGACGGCAGCCAGCCGACCGATGCCTTCGTCCACGCCACGCTGAAAGTCGGCGCGGGCCGTACCCAGGCACAACTGCAGCAAGCCTGCGACGCGCTGTTCGCCATGCTCGGTACGCACTTTGCCGCCGAGTTCGAACGCCGGGGACTGGCCCTGTCGATGGAGTTGAGCGAATTCAGCGAAGCCGGCACCTGGAAGAAGAACAACCTGCACGCCCGCTACAAAAAGGCCGCAGACGCCTGAAGAAGAAAGAAGCCTGACACCCATGCTCAGCCAAGACACCATCCAGGCAGCGGCGCTGCGTCTGCACCACGCCGAAAAAACACGCCAGCCGGTGCGCCAGATTTCGCTGGACCACCCGGACATCACCATCGACGACGCCTATGCCATCCAGCACGCCTGGGTGCAGCGCAAGCTGGCCGAGGGGCAGAAAGTCATCGGCCACAAGATCGGCCTGACCTCGCGTGCCATGCAGATGTCCTCGCAGATCGACGAGCCGGACTTCGGCACCCTGCTCGACGAAATGCGCTACCCCGACGCGGCGGAAATCCCCCACGAACGCTTCATCGACCCGATGGTCGAGGTCGAACTGGCCTTCATCCTGAAAGACCGGCTGGAGGGCGACACCGTGACCATCTTCGACGTGCTGTCGGCCACCGACTACGTGACGCCCGCACTGGAAATCATCGACGCCCGCTGCCACCGCATCGACCCCGAAACCCGGCGCCCGCGCAAGGTGATGGACACCATCTCGGACAACGCCGCCAACGTCGGCCTGGTGCTGGGTGGGCGGCCCGTCAAACCGCTGGAGCTGGACTTGCGCTGGGTGGCTGCACTGCTCTACCGCAACAGCACCATCGAGGAAACCGGCGTGGCCGCCGGGGTGCTGAACCACCCGGCCAACGGCATCGCCTGGCTGGCAAAAAAGTTCGCGCCGCACGGCATCGCGCTGGAGCCGGGGCAGATCATCCTGGCCGGTTCGTTCACCCGCCCGGTCAAGGCATCACGCGGCGACAGCTTTTTTGCCGACTACGGCCCGCTGGGCAACATCACCTGCCGGTTTGTTTAAGGAATGCCGCCATGCAGATGCCCCTGAACACCTTCAAAGACGCTCTGGCCCGGGGCGAGACGCAAATCGGCCTGTTCGTCGGCCTGGGCCACGGCTACGGCGCAGAGCTGCTGGGCAGCAGCGGCTTCGACTGGCTGCTCATCGACGGCGAACACGGCCCCAACGACCTGCGCTCCATCATCGCCCAGATGCAGGCCCTGGCCCCGCACCCCGAACGGCTGGTGGTGCGCACCGCCGACCACAACCCCGCCGTCATCAAGCAACTGCTGGACGGCGGAGCGCAAACGCTGATGGTGCCCATGGTCGAAAGCGCCGCGCAGGCCCAGGCCCTGGTGCGTGCCATGCGCTACGCGCCGCACGGCATCCGGGGCGTGGGCACGGCCATGGCCCGTGCCGCGCACTGGAACGGCGTGGCCGACTACTTCGCCCAGGCCGATGCCCAGATGTGCCTGATCGTGCAGATCGAATCCGTCGCCGGCGTGGCGCACCTGGACGCCATTGTGCAAGTGCCGGGCGTGGACGCGGTGTTCATCGGCCCGTCCGACCTGGCCGCCTCCATGGGCCACCTGGGCCAGCCCGGCCACCCGGAGGTCAAGGCGGCGGTGGCAGACGCCATTGCCCGCATCGCCGCCGCAGGCAAGGCCCCCGGCGTGTTCAGCGCCGACCCGGCCACCGCCGCGCACTACCAGCAGTTGGGCGCACGCTTCTTGCTGGTGGGCGTGGACACGCTGCTGCTGCGCAACGCCGCCGTGGCGCTGGCCGGCAGGTTCAAGCCGACCGAAACCGCCGCCCCGGCCCGAACGGGCGCGGCGTATTGAAGAACACGTTCTTATTCACCCCGAACACGGAAAGCCGACCATGCTGCAACTGCAAGACCCTTCCCTGCTGCGCCCGTCCTGCTACCTCGACGGTGCCTGGGTGGCCGCCGACGACGGCAGCACCATCGCCGTCACCAACCCGGCCACGGGCCAGACCATCGCCCAGGTACCGCGCTGCGGTGCGGCGGAAGCCGAACGCGCCATTGCCGCTGCCGAGCAGGCTCTGGCCCCCTGGCGCGACACCACCGCCGCCCAGCGCAGCCGCATCCTGCGTCGCTGGTTCGAACTGATGCTGGCGCACCAGGACGACCTGGCCGCCATCATGACCGCCGAGCAGGGCAAGCCCCTGGCCGAAGCCAGGGGCGAAATCGCCTACGCCGCGTCCTATATCGAATGGTTTGCCGAGGAGGCCAAACGCGCCTACGGCGAAGTCATCCCCTCGCCCGCCCAGGATCGGCAGATCGTCGTCACCCGGGAGTCCATCGGCGTCTGTGCCGCCATCACGCCGTGGAACTTCCCCAGTGCCATGATTACGCGCAAGGTGGCCCCGGCGCTGGCGGCGGGCTGCACCATCGTCGTCAAGCCCGCCGAGCAGACCCCGTTGTCCGCCCTGGCGCTGGCGGAACTGGCCGAACGCGCCGGGGTGCCTGCCGGGGTGCTGAACGTCATTACCGGGCAGGCCAGCGCCATCGGTGGCGTGATGACGGCCAGCCCGACGGTGCGCAAACTCAGCTTTACCGGCTCCACCCCCGTCGGCCAGTTGCTGATGCAGCAATGCGCGGGGACGGTGAAAAAGCTCTCGCTGGAGCTGGGCGGCAACGCGCCCTTCATCGTGTTTGACGATGCGGACGTGGACGCCGCCGTCGCCGGTGCCCTGGCCTCCAAGTACCGCAACGCCGGGCAGACCTGCGTGTGCAGCAACCGCTTTCTGGTGCAGGCCGGGGTGTACGACCGGTTCGCCCAGAAGCTGGCCGAGGCCGTGGCCTGCCTGCCCGTGGGCAACGGCATGGATGCCGGCGTGGCGCAAGGCCCGCTGATCGACCAGGCCGCCCTGCACAAGGTCGAGGCGCTGGTGCAGGACGCCCTGGCCCACGGCGCCCGGATCGCCACCGGCGGCGCCCGCCATGCCCTGGGCGGGACGTGGTACCAGCCCACGGTGCTGACCCACGTCACCGACGCCATGGCCGTGATGCGCGAGGAAATCTTCGGCCCCGTCGCCCCCTTGCAGCGCTTCGAGAGCGAGGCCGAGGCCGTGCGGCTGGCGAACGACACCCCCTTCGGGCTGGCCGCCTACTTCTTCACCCAAAGCCACGCCCGCGTCTGGCGCGTTGCACGCCAGCTGGAATACGGCATTGTCGGCATCAACACCGGGGCCATCTCGACCGAAGTGGCGCCCTTTGGCGGCGTGAAGCTCTCCGGCCTGGGCCGCGAAGGCTCGCGCCACGGGTTGGACGAGTACATGACGCTCAAGTACCTGGCCCTGGGCGGCCTGTAAACCGGTTGGCCCATGCACGCGCCCATCCCGGTTTTCCAATGGCGGCAGCTGGCGATTCCCGCTTTCGGGCCATCGCTGCTGTTCGGCCTGTGCGAAGGCATCATCCTGCCCATTCTGGCCTTGAGTGCCCGCCAGCTGGGGGCAAGCCTGGCGGTAGCCGGGCTGGTCGTCGCGCTGCTGGGCCTCGGCTCCCTGCTGGCCAACGTCCCCGCCGCCCGGCTGACGGTGCGCTTTGGCGAGCGCCGCGCCATGATCGGTGCCGCAGGCGTGGTCTTCATTGGCCTGCTGTTGTGCCTGCAGGCCAACAGCGTCTGGATGCTGGGCACCGGGGTCGTGCTGATCGGGCTGGCCCGTGCCGTTTTCATGCTGGCACGGCAGGCGTTTCTGGTGGAAGCCACCCCGGCACACTGGCGTGCCCGGGCCATGGCCATGCTGGGCGGGGTACACCGCATCGGCATGTTCGCCGGGCCGTTTCTGGGGGCGCTGTGCATACATGGCACGGGCAGCCTGGCAGGCGGTTACTGGGCCGCGCTGGTCGTGATGGCAGCCACCGGCGTGCTTGCGTGGAAGGTGCCGGAGCTGGCCCATCCGCCCTCGGCGGCCACAGGCCGGCCCGAGGCTGCACCGCCAACAGCCCTGCAGATGTTGCGCGGGCATCGGCAGGTTTTTCTCACGCTGGGTATCGCAACGGCGCTGGTGGCCGCCATCCGGGCGGCGCGTCAGGTCATCGTGCCCTTGTGGGCCGGCCATATCGGGCTGGATGCCGCAGCAGCGGCACTGATCTATGGCTGCATGGGTGCGGTGGACATGGCCTTGTTCTACCCCGCAGGCAAATGGATGGACCAGCGCGGGCGGCGGTTCGTCGCCCTGCCGAGCATGCTTGTCATGGGCGCCAGCCTGGTGTTGCTGCCCTTCGCCACCAGCTTTGGCGCCTTGCTGGCCGTGGGCGTGGCGCTGGGTATCGGCAACGGGATGGGCGCGGGCATCGTGCTGACCATCGGGGCAGATGCTTCCCCCCAGGCGGGTCGGACGCAATTTTTGGGCCTGTGGCGCCTGATTATCGATATGGGCAATGGCGGCGGGCCGCTGCTGGTGGCCGGATTGACCAGCCTGGCCACGTTGGCTGCCGGGATTGTCGGCATCGGCGGCCTGGGTTTTATCTCTGCATGGATGTTCTGGCGCTGGCTGCCGCGCCGACACCGCAACCGGGAGTGACGCAATGGACATGCTGACATGGTGGAATCCCGGCGCAGGCCTGGGCTTTGCGCTGGGCGTGCTGTGCGGCGCCGCCCTGGTGGCGTGGAGAGGGCGCTGGCGCGGCCGCAGCCGGGGCCT